>CAJBZC010000068.1 GCA_903959965.1 uncultured bacterium | reverse complement strand
CTCCAAGAGTTGGGAACTCTCCAAGAGTTAGGAACTCTCCAAGAGTTGGGAACTCTCCAAGAGTTGGGAACTCTCCAAGAGTTAGGGACTCTCCAAGAGTTGGGAACTCTCCAAGAGTTGGGAACTCTCCAAGAGTTGGGAACTCTCCAAGAGTTGGGGACTCTCCAAGAGTTGGGGGCTCTCCGAGGGTTACCGCATCCTCACCCCGGACAAACCTCCGGCCCATGCATCACCACCCCGGGTATATCAAGTACCAGGTCGGCACCGTACATACCAGCCGGTGTCTGATAACCGGGTTTGATATCCCCTGCTTTTACCCTACTTGCGATGATCAAAGCGGCATGGCTCGTCATGTCATATACCTCAGGACCTGACAGCCAGGCGCAGACGCGATCGCCCCGCTGATTTAGGACTTCCGCCCAGGCTAGGCTGCGGGCACTCGCGCGCATGCCGTCATTCGGACCGGCAGGCTGACGATCGATGCGTTTGCGCAGTAGGTTTCTGAACCAGCTAGTGCGCAAGAACGGATTGAACAATCCCTGCCATTTCATGATCCGGTATACGGACGGCTTGACATGTGTAAAGGTTTCTATGTTTGAGATTCCGGTGGTGTGCCAGGCGGTGGATACGTCTCCCCAGGGAATGCTCATCGTGAACAGACGCTCCGAACCGAAATCAACCTCCATCGCATGTTCGCCAAAGGGACGACGGATGATCTTTCCTTCTTTCCGGATCATTCCCCCTTCTCCGAGTTTGCCGGCCATGGTGGTCGCCGTGCCATGCGACAGGCTGCTGCCCAGCGATGCAAAAGCAATCTTCAGTGAAACGGCATCCGGTAGTCTGTCTGCAACCGCCCTGGCCAGACAGTCTGTGGGCACCACATCAAATCCAGCTCCCGGGAGCAGCATCACACCTGAAGTTTTCGCTGCCTCGTTATACCCACGGATCTCCTCGAAACAACGGATATCCCCGTTGATGTCCAGATAATGCCTGCCCGTCCGGATACAAGCCTCCACCATCGGTTTCAGGGTATCCTTGAAAGGGCCAGCGGCATGGATCACGCCCCCGCAGGTCTTCAATGCCTCATCTAGCTTTTGATGGTCATTAAGGTCGAGGACGATGCCCGGAAACCCGGTCTGTGCCTCCATCCTGCGGATCTCGTCTTCATTCCTACCCGCCAAAAGCAGGTTGATATCGTAGGCGCTGGCCATGCGCGCAATGAGCCTAGCCGTGTATCCGTAGGCTCCGTAAAGCAGGAAGTCATGCATGTGAACGGTTTTGTAAATATGGGGGTGTGGATGGAATAGTGCGTCGAATTGCCCCCTTTTTAGCCCAAATGTCGTAGATTGTAGAAATATCAACAAAACCGTATGACAAACGACCAGATCGAGAAGTTCGTAGAGCCCCGTCACCTTGATAAGGATCCGGTTCGCATCAGTTTTAAAACAAGGAATACCTTCAACGGAGTTTTCATACAATCCCGCGATTACGAGGATCTGAAATCTAAGAATTACTGGAGGATCGTTTCCGAGACACATCTGCAGGAATGGAGCCGGACGCACGATCAGAATCTCTCCAGGATCTTTCACGGCGGAGAATTCACCCGACTGACAGACCTGAAAAAGGCTTGAAAAAAGGCTCCGATCCTATCTGGATGGAGCCTTTTGAATAGAATCTAAAAACGGAGCAAAGGGATGAAAAAGTCCTTGCTCCTTTCCTGAAACTTCATTACGCCATATAGCTTTCCACCGGTTCACAAGTGCATACCAGGTTCCGGTCGCCATGCGTGTTGTTCACCCTGGAAACAGAAGGCCAGAACTTGCGCTCCCGAACATAAGCAAGCGGGAAGGCCGCCTGTGAACGACTGTAAGGGCGATCCCAGTTATCATCGATGATGACATCCTGCGTATGAGGTGCATGTTTCAGCAGATTGTTCTTACGATCTGAAATGCCCTGTTCGATGGCGGCGATCTCCTCCCTGATAGACAACATGGCATCACAGAAGCGATCGAGTTCCGCTTTGTCCTCACTTTCGGTCGGTTCGATCATGATTGTACCGGCTACAGGGAAGCTCATCGTCGGGGCGTGGAAACCGTAATCCATCAGTCGCTTAGCGACATCTTCCGCCTCCATGTCTGCTGATTTCTTAAAAGGTCGAAGATCGACGATGAATTCATGCGCACAAGTTCCCTGATTTCCCAGGTATAACACATCATATGCCCCCTGAAGACGGGCCCTCATGTAGTTTGCGTTCAGGATGGCATATTCCGTGGCGGCCTTCACCCCGCTGGCACCCAGCATGCGGATGTAGCCGTAACTGATCAACAGGATGCTTGCACTTCCATACGGGGCAGCGCTGACAGCGGATTGATGTGTGCCTACCGGAGATTCCTCATTTCGTAAGGTGACATGACCTGGCAGGAAGGGCGCCAGGTGAGCCTTCACACAGATGGGGCCCATGCCGGGACCACCACCGCCGTGCGGGATGGCAAAGGTCTTATGCAGGTTCAGGTGACAGACGTCTGCTCCGATCAGGCCCGGGGCCGTCAGTCCCACCTGAGCGTTCATGTTGGCACCATCCATGTACACCTGACCGCCATGGGCATGGATCACGTCGGTGATGTCCTTCACCGTTTCTTCATACACGCCATAAGTGCTGGGATAGGTGATCATAATGCCGGCGAGTTCATTGCTGAATTGTTCTGCCTTGGCCTTAAGATCATCTACATCGATATAGCCGTTGTCCAGCGCCTTTACCACGACCACCTTCATGCCTGCCATCACTGCAGAAGCCGGATTGGTGCCATGTGCAGAGATCGGGATCAGCATCACGGTACGATGATGATCGCCGCGTGAAGCATGATAATCGCGAATCGTGAGCAATCCTGCATATTCGCCCTGGGCGCCGCTGTTGGGCTGCAGGCTGCAGGCATCAAAGGCCGTGATGGCACAGAGATATTCTGCAAGACGGTCAATGACATATTTATATCCCCTCGTCTGCTCCGCCGGGGCGAAGGGGTGGATACGATTCCAGTATTCGGAACTGAGCGGCATCATCTCACTCGCCGCGTTGAGTTTCATGGTACAGCTGCCCAGCGAGATCATGGACGTGTTAAGCGACAGATCCTTATTCTCGAGGTACTTGATGTAGCGCATCATCTGGCTCTCGCTCCGGTGCGTGTTGAAGACGGGATGCAGGAGGTAGGCCGACTGACGCGTGAGCGATGGTGGAATGTTGGGCAGTGTTTCTGTCTCGTTGATGCTAAAGCTGACCGGATCCACATCATTCGCGAAGCAGTTGATCAGATCGAACAGATCACGCGGGGAGGTCGTCTCATCAATGGAGAATCCGACCAGTCCGTCATCGGTATAACGCAGGTTGATGTCTTGTTCCAGGGCTTTGATCCGGATGGTTTCGGGATGTGGTGCCTTTACCATGACCGTATCGAAAAAGTGCTCGGATACGATCTCGTATCCCATCTCCCGTAGTGTGATGGCCGCTGTATGCGCCAGGGTGCTGATGCGCATCGCAATATCCCTGAGCCCCTGTGGACCATGATACACGGCATACATGGCAGCCATGTTGGCCAAAAGGGCCTGGGCGGTACAAATGTTGGAGGTCGCTTTTTCGCGCTTGATATGCTGTTCGCGGGTCTGCAGTGCCATACGGAGTGCACGCTTGCCCTGTGCGTCGATGCTCACACCGATGATCCTGCCAGGCATCTGGCGTTTGAAATCGTCACGCGTGGCGAAGAAAGCGGCATGCGGACCTCCGTATCCCATCGGGATGCCAAAACGTTGGGCCGATCCGCAGGCAACATCCGCGCCGAGTTCGCCAGGAGGTGTCAGCAAAGTGAGGGCCATCAGATCTGTAGCCATCACCACATATGCCCCTGTCTCATGCACACTTGAAATGAATGAACGATAGTCGACGACGGCACCTTTATCGTTCGGATATTGAATGAAAGCGCCGAAAAAAGTATTGTCCAGTGAAACGCTGGACAGATCGCCGATGACGATCTCGATGCCCACGGGCACAGCACGGGTGAGTAACACATCCAGTGTCTGCGGAAATACTTCACGGTCTACGAAGAATCTTGGCCTTTCAATGTTATCCTGGCGATTGAGGATATTAAAGAACATGGTCATCGCCTCCGAAGCGGCTGTGGCTTCGTCCAGCAGGGAGGCGTTGGCCACCGGAAGTCCGGTCAGATCAGATACCATCGTCTGGAAGTTCAGGAGACTTTCCAGTCGCCCTTGTGCGATCTCCGCCTGATAAGGCGTGTACTGAGTGTACCATCCGGGGTTTTCAAAGATGTTCCTAAGGATCACACTGGGCGTGATGGTATCATAATATCCCTGTCCGATGTAATTCTTGCAGAGCTGATTATACTTTCCAACTTCGCCGATATGGGCCAGATATTCAGCTTCGCTCATCGGAGCCGGAATGGGCATCTCATCCTTCATCCTGATATTGGCCGGAACCGTTTTATCCACCAGAGAAGGCAGGCTGGGTTCGCCGATAATGGCGAGCATGTCCGCGGTATCTTTTTCGGTTGGACCGATATGCCTTGTCCTGAATTCATGCTGTTGCTGCTCGAAACGTTCCATGGCGGGAAATATGTACGGTTATGGAAGATTATTAGAGGCCGCTAAGGTACATTTATGAAGTCGAAATCACCATACCTGTGTATCATCGATATGGATAGTGCGGTGAATGGTGAAACAAAACGGGTTGGGTTAAATTTTCCTTGAAAAATAGGTTCACCGCAAGGACGCGAAGGAAAGACAGCGCACCGATGTGAACCTCCCGATGTGCCGGCCGTTGCGTAAATTGCAACATGCACAGCGAGACCCTCGAAAATTGGGAAAAGAAGTCCGCGGATCACGCGAAGGATTATCGTCGGTTCTTAGAGCGGGCGGATAAGAAAAAAGTGCTGCCGAAACTGCAGGATCTGCATGAGGAGGCTTTCCAGCATGCAGACTGCCTCGCCTGCGCCAACTGCTGCAAGCAGTATTCCCCCCGGTTCAAGACGCCCGACATAAAACGGATCAGCAAGGTACTTAGGATGAAAGAAGGTGCGTTCATCGAAACCTATCTGCGATTGGATGAAGAAGGAGATTATGTGGTGAAATCCACACCCTGTCCGTTTCTCGGTGCCGATAACTATTGCTCCATCTACGAAGATCGCCCCTCCGATTGCAGACGTTTCCCGTACACCGATGAGGATGTGCTGTTGAAGCGCCCCCGGATCACATTGAAGAATGCAACTTTCTGCCCCGCTGTGCATCTGGTACTGGAGAAATTGATATCTCCTTGATCCCATCTTAGTCGGAGTCTGACGAATAAGCCCTCAAAATTCCATCTTCCGGAGTGTCGGCGCCTTCCACCAGGTGGTGATTGCCACCAGGATCGTCATGCTGCCACCGAAGACCACTGCCGGCACCACGCCCATGAGTCGGGAAGTGAAGCCACTTTCAAAGGCTCCGAGTTCGTTGGAGGACATGATGAAAATACTGTTGAGGGAGGCGACACGTCCCCGCATTTCGTCCGGAGTCTTCATCTGCAGGATTGTTGATCTGACTAGTATGCTGATCCCATCCAGTATCCCGCCCAGATACAACGCGGCCATGGAAAGCCAGAAATTCCTGGATAAACCGAAAATGATGGTGCAGATCCCGAATCCCGCCACGCTCAGCAGCATCTGACGCCCCTGCTGTGTCTTCAAAGGACGGATCGACACCCAGAATAGCAGGGTGATTGCCCCCAGGGCAGGAGCGGAACGGAGCATCCCAAGCCCCTCAGGTCCGCGTTTGAGGATCTCTTCGGAAAAATAAGGAAGCAGTGCCGTAGCCCCGCCGAAAAATACGGCAAACAGGTCCAGGCTCAGCGCACCCAGCACTTCCCGGGTTTTCCATACAAACCGGAATCCCTCTCGGATGCTTTCCAGGATGGATTCCTCCCGGTGCATAACAACCGCGGGTTTCGGGCCGATGAAGAAAGTCGCCAGCAAGGCGACGATCATCGCCGCGATCATCATCGAAAAGGTCACTGACATCTCGAGTTTGGCATACATCAACCCCGCCAGTGCCGGTCCCGTCACCGCTGAAACCTGCCATGAGCCACTGTGCCAGGTAATGGCCGACGGCAATTTCTCCCTGGGTACGAGCTCGCTCACCAGGGCAAAGGACGTCGGGCCACTGAAGGCCCGGGCGATCCCCG
>CAJBZC010000067.1 GCA_903959965.1 uncultured bacterium | reverse complement strand
GATGAAAGAAACCGAGAAGAACCTCGCCCTGCGTGTGAAGGACACCGAAAGCGGCGATAGTTTCAATGTATACGGACGAGGCATCCTACACCTGGGTATCCTAATCGAAACGATGCGCCGGGAGGGATATGAACTTACAGTAGGTCAGCCTCAGGTGCTCGTGAAAGAAATTGATGGTGTAAAATCTGAACCATACGAAGTACTCGTCGTGGATGTTCCGGAAGAATTCGCTTCCAAAGTGATCGACCTCGTTTCCCGCCGCAAAGGAGAAATGCAGGTGATGGAAACCAAGGGCGATATGCAGCACCTGGAATTCGAGATCCCCAGCCGTGGTCTGATCGGATTGCGTACCAATATGCTCACCGCCACAGCCGGAGAGGCAGTGATGTCTCACCGCTTCAGCGAATACAAGCCCTGGAAGGGACCCATCCCCGGCCGGAACAACGGTGTCTTGCTCGCGAAGGACAATGGCTCGACGACCGGTTACTCGTTGGATAAACTCCAGGATCGCGGTTTCTTCTTCGTCGATCCGTGTGATGAAGTGTACAAGGGCATGATCATTGGAGAAAACAACAAGCCCGGCGATCTGATCGTCAATGCCAACGAAGGCAAGAAGCTCACCAACATGCGCGCCAGCGGCAGTGACGCGGCCACCAACATCGCCCCGAAAACCCTGCTGACCCTTGAAGAGTGCATGGAATATATCCAGTTTGATGAATGCATCGAGGTGACGCCTAACTTCATCCGCATGCGGAAGGTGATCCTGGACGAGAACGAACGTAATCGCCTCGCAAAGCAAATGAAATCTGAAGCGGCAGGATAATACTGACGATAATGAATATAAAAGGCGGCTGTTGAACCAGCCGCCTTTTTCATGCCCTTCAACGAAAATATGTAAGTTGATCAGTCGGCTTTACCTTTGCATTATGAAACGCATCGTCAGTATCGCCATGTTGTGCTTGCTGCTGTTGAAAGCTGAGGTATCTGATGCTCAATGCTCGATCTGTACGAAAACGGCACAACAACTCGGACATAAGCCGGCCAAAGCATTGAACGCCGGCATCATTTATCTCATGATCGCGCCACTCGCCATTATAGGCTATGTAGGCATCCGGTGGTGGAAACAGAACGGTGGGGAATAATGTCCGACATTTCGGATGTCCAGGTCAGGCCTTGGGTTCTACCCATGCGTCGTGTTCTTTCAACAATCCGATCAACTCTTCCACCGCCACTTCGCTGTCAACATTGCGCTTGACGATCTCCTTGCCCTTGTAGAGCGTTATTTTCCCGGGTCCGCTGCCGACATAGCCGAAATCCGCGTCAGCCATCTCACCTGGGCCGTTCACTATACAGCCCATGATCGCGATCTTCACTCCTTTCAAATGATGAGTAACAGAACGGATCTTCGCGGTGGTCTCCTGGAGATCGAACAGTGTTCTGCCGCAACTCGGACAGGAGATGTATTCCGTCTTGCTGATGCGGGTGCGCGTCGCCTGAAGGATCGAAAAGGCGGTATTATTCGCAAACTGGTAGATGTCTTTCACCGGTAGATAGGTGCGCCCCTGCACTCTCGTGTCATCGAGAGACTGCCCACCCCGGAATCCGAGGGAGATGCCATCACCGAGGCCTTCCAGCAGGAGGGCGCCTGTTTCGGTGGCAAAATGGATCAGGTGTTCATCCGGCGTGTGCTTGGGACTATCCGTCACCAAGATGACCGGGTTTCGTACATCATTTACTGCGAGGTCAACAAACAGACGGCGGACAGACTGCATGGCGTTGGCATGGTCACTGCTCAGACAGAGGACGACCGTCGGGTCGGTTGCCAGACGTTGCAGGGTGGTCGCTGCAGGAGATATTCCACCCGGATAGGCGTCCATCATTACAAAATTGATCCTGGCTGAATGTCTTGATGCGCCAAGATATGACTCCAGGCGAAAAATTGGACACTGGGATGCTTCATCGGCATTCCAGTATGCAGCATCCACTATGTTCCGGAGCGTGCCGGGCAGTGCAAAAGTCACTGGCTTACTACCCGTGTAAATGTAATCCGCCGCCGCATCTCCGATCGTCCACTTGTCAGTCGCCACATCATAGTGGTATCCGATGCTCTGGAGATTTTCAGGCGACAGGTTTGCCACCAGGTGCATATCGGCTACCACGACGGGCACCTGGCCATGTCCGATGTTTTCGACCGTAAAACTGTCGCGCCGACGATATTCGAAGGGCGACCAGGCTAATTTTTCTACGGGCGGAAGCGCCACGGGGGAAGCCATTTCATTGTATCTCCTGACGATGTCGCGGCAGACGGGGATTTCAAATTCCGGGTCCTCCGTGAGGGACACGCGAATGGTATCGCCAATCCCATCTTCAAGCAAAGTACCGATGCCGATGGCCGACTTGATGCGGCCATCCTCTCCGTCACCGGCCTCTGTAACACCCAGATGAAGGGGATAACAGACTCCGAATTCCTGATCCATGGCCTGGATCAGCAACCGGTAGGCCTGTACCATCACCTGAGGATTGCTGGATTTCATGCTCAGCACGATGTTGTGGTAGGTTTCATCGCGGGCGATGCGCAGGAATTCCATGGCGCTCTCCACCATACCCATGGGTGTGTCGCCATAACGGCTCATGATGCGATCGCTGAGGGAACCATGGTTGGTGCCGATCCGCATGGCGGTGCCATATTCGCGGCAGATGCGAACCAGTGGCGTAAACCGCTCCCGGATCCGATCGATCTCTTCCTGATAATCGGCATCTGTATAATCAATGAATTCAAATTTCTTCTTGTCCACGTAATTACCTGGGTTCACACGCACTTTTTCAACGATGCGGGCAGCGATCTCCGCGGCATTCGGTGTGAAATGTATGTCCGCCACCAGCGGGGTGTTGTACCCACGACGACGCAGTTCATCGCGGATCACCTTCAGATTCTCTGCCTCTTTTTTGGAGGGGGCGGTGATGCGCACCAGCTCCGCACCCGCTTCGATGCAACGAATGGATTGTTCCACGGTGGCGATCGTATCCATCGTATCAGTGGTGGTCATGGTCTGAACCCGGATGGGGTGACCATTACCCAGCAACAGGTCACCGATCCTGACTTCCAGGGTTTTCAGGCGTTGGTAGGCTGTGAGGGAGGTACAATAGGATTGAAGCATCTATGCGGGGGTTTTGGGCGCGATGAAGATTTAGCCGGTTAAAGCGATATCTCGAAGATATTCAACAAGCACGGCGATCATTGGTTCGTGTGATTTCTCAATCAGCGGCATGATCACATGATCCCCTTGAAGAATCCCAGCGAGGCGAGGATATCCCGCAGGATGCGTTCCCGCACGACCATCATATCTGCCTCCCTTCCCTTCGCCAGTTCGATATGCAACGCAAAGGGATACACATGACGATTTTCCTCGATCCAACCGACCATCCAACCCTGTGGGGTGCCTTCGGAGGTTACCGTCATACCCGTCTTCCAGGCCAGTTGCCACTTGGCGTTGTTCTCCTGGATCATCATCTTCTTTACAGATTCCTGAACGCTGGCGCGGAAGGGCAGCTGACGGAAATAGAGTCGTTTTACCAGACCGAGTTGCTCATCCGGCGATATCAGCAGAGAGGTATCCAACCAGAATTGATCGACGGTTGATCCCATGCGCTTGTTTCCGTAAGCGAGGGTGTCGAGCCAGTATTGCATAGTATCCTTTCCGATCATCCGGGCCAGGGCCTGGAAATGAGGAACGGCGGACACTCTGAAGGCCTGGTGTAACGACAAATCACGGTTCCATTCCGGGCGTTCCCGCACCACGCCGTCCCAGGGGATAACGGTGCTGTCGCTGGTAAGCCGGCCTGTCTGCAGTCCGATGAGCGCATTCACGATCTTGAAGGTTGATGCCGGGGAATACCGGGTCCGGAAGGCCTCCAGATCGTAGATCGTGAAGGTGCCCCGGCTGTTGTCGAACATCCCGAAAGTTCCCTGGGCACCCTGAGCTTCGAAATGTTTTTGAAGGCTGTCATCAATGTCCACGTTATTGACGGTGCAACCTACGACGGATATCAGGAGCAGGGGGAGCATGAATTTTTTCATGGACATCTTTCGTTTGGATTTGATGAACCTTGGATCAGGCGATGACACCCATCTCCTTACCCACTTTGTTAAAGGCGGTAATGGCGCGATCCAGCATCTGCTTATCATGGGCTGCGCTGAGCTGCACACGGATGCGGGCCTTACCCTTCGGCACCACAGGATAGAAGAACCCGATCACATAGATGCCTTCTTTGAGCAGTCGGGCTGCCATTTCCTGCGCCACTTCCGCTTCGTAAAGCATGATGGGAACGATCGGATGGTCGCCGGGTTTGATTTCGAAGCCCGACTTGGTCATATGTTCCCGGAAATATTTTGTATTCCATTCGAGGCGGTCGCGCAGTTCGGTGGTTTCGCTGAGCATGTCCAACACTGCGATGGAGGCGCCGACGATGCTGGGCGCCAGGGTATTGGAGAACAGATATGGCCGGCTGCGCTGCCGGAGCATTTCAATAACCTCTTTCCGACCGCTCGTGAATCCGCCGGATGCGCCGCCGAGTGCTTTGCCCAGGGTTCCTGTGATGATATCTATACGTCCCATGACCCCGCGGTATTCGTGGGTGCCGCGCCCTGTCTTTCCCAGGAAGCCGGAGGAATGGCATTCGTCGATCATCACGGCGGCATCGTATTGATCGGCCAGGGCGCAGATCTTGTCGAGCTGGGCGATGGTACCGTCCATGCTGAAGGAACCATCCGTGACGATGATGCGGGTGCGGGCATCTGCCGAAGCCTGCAGCTGTTTTTCAAGGTCCCCCATATCATTGTGGAGATAACGGAAGCGACGGGCCTTGCACAGGCGCACACCGTCGATGATGGACGCATGGTTCAACTCATCGGAGATGATGGCATCCTGATCGTTCAGCAAGGGTTCGAAGACCCCTCCGTTGGCGTCGAAAGCGGCGGCATAGAGGATGGTATCCTCCGTTCCGAGAAAGGCAGATATCCTCGCCTCCAGTTCCTTATGGATATCCTGCGTGCCGCAGATGAAGCGGACGCTGCTCAGACCGAAGCCCCGGTGATCGATGTATTTACGGGCTGCCTCCATCACTCTGGGATGCGAGGACAAACCGAGATAGTTGTTGGCACAGAGGTTGAGTACTTGCTTGCCGTTGACCCGGATCTGCGGTCCCTGCGGACTTTCTATGATCCGCTCCGTCTTGAAGAGTCCGGATTCACGGATCTCATCGAGCTCAAGCGCGACTCTTTTCACTATTGCTTCGTTCATAAGGTGTTTTTTTCTTTATGGGCTTACCAACCCAGCAGATAGGCGAAGATGAGTGGGACGACAATCGTAGCATCACTCTCAACGATATACTTGGGGGTATGGATATCGAGTTTACCCCAGGTGATCTTCTCGTTAGGGACGGCACCGGAATAAGAACCATAGGAGGTGGTGGAATCACTGATCTGGCAGAAATAACTCCAGAAGGGCACATCATGCCATTCCAGGTCCTGATACATCATCGGTACGACACAGATCGGGAAGTCGCCGGCGATGCCTCCACCGATCTGGAAGAAGCCCACGCCTTTTCCACCGCTGTTCTGACGATACCAGTCGGCCAGCCAAACCATGTATTCGATGCCACTCTTAACGGTGTCGGCTTTCAGTTCTCCCTTGATGACATAGCTCGCGAAGATGTTGCCGGTTGTGCTGTCTTCCCAACCCGGTACTACGATCGGGAGGTTGCGCTCCGCTGCGGCTACGATCCAGCTGTCTTTCGGATCGATCTCATAATACTGCTGAAGGTCGCCGCTGAGCACGGTCTTATACAGAAATTCATGCGGGAAATATCTTTCACCCTTCTCTTCGGCCTCCTTCCACTGACGGTGAAGATGCTTTTGCAAGCGGCGAAAGGCCTCCTCTTCCGGGATGCAGGTGTCTGTAACCCGGTTGTAATGGTTTTCCAGCAGGTCCCACTCTTCCTGGGGGGTGAGATCGCGGTAGTTCGGGATGCGCTTGTAATGAGAATGCGCGACAAGGTTCATTACGTCCTCTTCGAGGTTGGCACCCGTACAACTGATGATGTCCACCTTACCCTGACGGATCATTTCGGCAAGCGATACCCCCAGTTCCGCGGTACTCATCGCACCAGCCAGGGATACAAGCATCTTTCCGCCTTCCAGCAGGTGCTGTTCGTAGCCTTTGGCCGCATCCACCAAGGCAGCTGCGTTGAAATGGCGATAATGATGCTGGATGAAATTCGAAACGGGGCCTTTGCTCATGTCATATCTTTTATCGGCGCAAAAATAGGTCAATTCCCTGCACGGTGGCAGGGATTAACGACATCATAACGGCATTGGCATCACTTACCCCGAAAAAGCATGGAATGTCGCTGCCTTTTTAGATTTTTTTTGTCGTACATCAAACGCTCAGCTCATCCCGGAAAGACCTTGAAACGCTCAAAAGACGCTCGCTCCAGCATCTCCCGATCATCAGGATGCGCGATGTCGATCAGCGTCTTCGCCCGTTGCCGAAGATTCTTCCCAAAAAGATAGGCGACCCCGAACTCGGTAACAATGTAATGCACGTGCGAACGGGTAGTGACCACTCCGGCACCGGGTTTCAAAACCGGTGCGATCCGAGGAACACCCTTTGCCGTCCGCGATGACAGCGCGATGATGGGTTTGCCGCCTTCAGACAGCGAGGCACCCCGGATGAAGTCCATCTGGCCGCCCACGCCGGAATATTGAAAAGTTCCGATGGAGTCTGAACATACCTGTCCTGTGAGATCAACTTCCACACAACTGTTGACAGCCACGACCTTGGGATTGCGCCGAATGACATGTGGGTCGTTCACGTAGTCGATGTCCAGAAAGTTAAAGGCCGGGTTATCGTCGATATAATCATAGAGTCTGCGGGAACCCAGCGCAAAACCGGTGACTGTCTTATTCGGATGAATGCGCTTATAGCGATTGTTGATGATATCCTTGTCGAACAGGTCGATGAGGCCATCGCTGAACATTTCAGTGTGAACCCCTAGATCGCGATGATTATGCAGGCATCCTAATACCGCATCCGGGATGGCGCCGATACCCATCTGCAGGCAGGAACGATCTTCAATCAGCTCTGCAATGTAACGACCGATGCTGCGTTCGACATCCGTGACCTTTTCCGTATAAGTGGATTCGGGCAGCGGATCATCGCACCAGACCATCGCATGCAGACGTGAAGCATGGATCATACCGTCGCCATGGGTCCTGGGGGCGTTGGGATTGACCTGGGCAATCACATGTCGCGCCGTATTCACGGCACTGCGGGCGACATCCACAGAGGCCCCGAGTGAGCAGTAACCATGCTCATCCGGAGGGGATACCTGAATGATGGCGACATCGAGCGGCAGGATGCCACGCTTGAACAATTCCGGGATCTCACTCAGGAAAACGGGGATGTAATCGGCCCGTCCTTCGGCCACCGCCTGACGAATGGAGGTGGAGACGAACATCGAATTCATCCGGAAACTGTCAGCATATTCCGGCTTGCAGACGTCGAGATCACCGTAGATGGTGATGGACACCATCTCGACATTCCGAAGTCGATGTGCTTCTTTGGCCAGCGCATTCATCAGACAAACGGGTGTCATGGCGCTGCCATGAACAAATACCCTTTGACCTGACTGTACGACACAGAGTGCTTCTTCGGCAGACACGTATTTAAGGATGGGGATCATAATTGGAGATTGGACTGCAAAGATAGCCGGCCCTTAATGGAGAGCGGCTGACCAGACATTTTAGACCAACTGACGAAAATCAGTTTATAAGTTAGTTTTGCATTCTTTTCAATATGATGCACATCACCCGATTCGTATTTGCTTCGATTTTTTTGATGGCGGGCACGCAACTGCTGGCGCAGGGCAACCGGGTTCCCCCGGTCGATAAATCTCCGCTGGATGTTTCGTATTTCCCGCCCAATTATCCCGTCCTTAAGATCCAGGACAAACTGACGGAGCCGCTCCTGGCCAGGGTCATTTACAGCAGACCCTCCAAGGGTGGTCGCACCATCCTGGGAGACCTGGTGGAATATGGAAAAGTCTGGCGCATGGGTGCCAATGAGGCATCAGAAATTGAATTCTTCAAGGACGTGAAGGTTCAGTCCCAAAAACTGAAAAAAGGCAGATATACACTCTTTGCCATTCCCGCCCAGGATCACTGGACGATCATTTTCAACCACGAAACGGACACATGGGGAGCTTTCCGGTATGATGAGAAGAAGGACGCCCTTCGGGTGGAATTGAAACCGGATCGAATGAAGGAGAATCACGAAGTCCTGTCCATGTACTTTGAAAAAAATGACAGGCACATAGCACTCATCCTATTGTGGGATGATATCAAACTTAGCATCCCCTTCACGGTTGATGAGCCGGTGAAAGGGAAAAAATAAATAAAAATTTCAGGATGTGTGGCATCGCAGGCATCATAGGGAACGCCCTGCATTCCGGACTTTGTTCAAGGGAGCGTCTGCAAGCTATGACAGACAGTCTCCGACACCGTGGGCCAGACGGTGAAGGTCATTTTTGCGAGCAATCGAACAACACCGCCATTGCACTCGGGAGTCGGCGGCTGGCCATCATCGATCCGGGACCCGCCTCAGATCAGCCTTTACATTATCTCGATCGCTATGTTATCGTTCATAACGGAGAGATCTATAATGCGTCCGAACTCAGACAGGTATTGATTAAGGCTGGCCGTTCGTTTCGTTCTGCGGGTGATGCGGAAGTTATTGCAGCGGCCTTTCATCAATGGGGCGAGGACTGTGTGCAAAAGTTCAATGGCATGTTCGCCTTTGCGATCTGGGATCGGGAGACTGAGACCTTGTTTTGTGCGCGGGATCGATTTGGCGAAAAACCCTTTCATTTTCATTATGATGAATCGGTAGGGCTTTTTTATTTCGCCTCGGAGATGAAGGCGTTATGGGCTGCAGGTATTCCCCGACAGCCATTGCAGCAGGCCTTCCTGCACTTTTTGACGCTGGGCATCACCGAGCACCCGGATTTCCCTGAACTGACATTCTTTGAAGGCATATTTCGACTGCCTACGGCACATTGCATAACCTTCAGACCGGTTACAAACATCCTGACAATAAGCAGGTACTGGGACCTTGACAAACAGACACAACAAACGTTTACTGTTTCAGAGGCAGTGCACCAATTCCACACCCTTTTCCATTCTTCTGTGGATCTGAGGTTGACCGCAGATGCGAAAATAGGCATTGCACTGAGTGGGGGTATCGACAGTGCGAGCATCGCGGCTGAGTCAAAAAACAGGGTATCCAATACCGTTAGTGCCGTATTCTCTGGTTTCAGGCACGACGAGTCGGACAGGATCATCAACATGGCTGCACATAGCGTTATGTATGCACATCTTGTGCAACCTACCGCAGATATGCTGATCGACAACATGAACGCCCTGGTGAAACATCAGGAAGAACCCTTTGGATCCGCAGGGATCCTGGCTCAGTTTGCCGTTCATCGCCTGGCTTCAGAACAGGGTATCCGTGTGTTGCTCGACGGACAGGGTGCGGATGAGATCCTCGGTGGATATGACAGATACACGCAGTGGTATCTGCTGGAAGTCACGCGCAGCAAGGGTTGGAAGGCCGCTAGTGCAGAAGCGAAGTCACTCGCCGATCATTTGTTTCTTCCGTCATGGGGCTGGAGGAACAGGATAGCAGCGCTGTCTCCAGGCCTGACAGCACACTGGCTGGAACGAAAAGCCAAACAGGTTCATGAGCGAGTCAATGAGATCGACGAACAATTCAGGGATCGGAACGATGGTGCCGGATACATTCGCAAACCCCTGGTGGAAAGACTCAATGACATACTCTATGCCGATACCCTGATGGGTCCGCTGCAGACGTTATTACGTTATGCCGACCGCAATGCGATGGCCCACGGTGTTGAAACCAGATTCCCATTCCTGGATCATAACCTGGTTGAATTCATCTTTTCTCTGCCGTCTCATTTCAAGTTCAGGGACGGATTCAGTAAATGGATATTGAGAGAGAACTACCGGTCACGCATACCTGAAAATATTTTATGGCGCTTTGGTAAGACAGGTTTCGAACCACCTCAATACGAGTGGATGAATGATGTCCGTTTCCAGAAACAGATCAAAAGTGCCCATGAAAAATTGGTGGATCTCCGGATCCTGGATCCAAAGGTGCTACGACGGTCAGTCATCCCTTGTCATGCCTATGCCCGCGACAATCGCGATTGGAGATATTGGGTAGCGGCTCAGTTCCTCCAATGATGAATGTGCTCCCTACATCAATTATTGATTCTCTTGATGTTAGAATATCTACAATGATGATGTGAGTTGCATTTTTCCCCGATTTGGACTACGTTAGCGTACCGAACCCCATGAACTATTTGATACACAGCCTATGGAGGCATGCACATGTATGGCCTGATAAGGACATTTTCGTCCACCTGGACAGACATGCATTGCCATTCAGAAAGCTGACTTTCAAGGAACTGTACAGATTGGTTTGTGTCATTTCGAAACATCTTTCCGGAGTGACCCAGGCAAATGATCGCGTGCTTCTGTTGTACGATAACGCCTTTGACTTCATACCGGTATTCCTGGCCTGTCTGCAACGCGGCTGTATACCGGCAGCAATACAGATTCCAAACAGTCAATCGAAGATCAACAGGATACGACATCTCCTGGAACACGAAAAAGTGTCTGCCATCATCTTACCAGACACGCTGCAAGAAAAAGGATGGTTCAGGCAATTAATGTCGGGAGCTATAGATCTGAATGATAAATTATTAGCCGTTCCTTCTGTCTGGGGCAGTATCGCGTTCATGGAATACCCTGAACCCGAACCCATTATTGGAGAACGTATCATATATGGTCAGTTGTCTTCGGGGACGACGGGACCCTCGAAGTGGATCAACATTACATCCGACAACGTAAGAGCCAACACTGATGCCATCGGAATGTCTATCCGACAGAGACCAGAATCCCGCCATCTTTGCTGGCTTCCGCACTACCATGATCTTGGACTGGTGGCAGGATTGTTTCAATCGATCTGCCAAGGCACCACGACCTGGTTGATCGATCCGCTGGATTTTGTTAGCCGTCCACAGGTATGGCCAGAGGCGATAAGCAAGTATTCCATTCACTTCTCCCATGCCCCGAATTTTGCGTTGGATCTCTGCGTCCGGCGGATACAGGCCGGTCAAGTAGCGCCTGACACCGATCTGTCATCTGTTACCTCCATCATGGTATGTGCAGAGCCCATCAGGCAGTCAAGTTTGGAAAGATTCCATGATCATTTTCGTCCGTTTGGGTTGGGTCCGACACCATTCGTTACCTGTTTCGGAATGGCAGAATGTACGCTGGCGGCCACGATGCAGCCACAGTGTACATCATATCGCATCGTTCACCATCCGGAGCTCGACAGGAGTTTCGTTTCCTGCGGTATTCCTATAGATGGTATAGAGGTAAAGATCCAATCTGTGGAAGGACAACCGGAAGGCGTCGGAGAAGTGATCCTTGCGGGGCCTTCGGTTTCACCGGATCATGTGGCTAATGGATTACATACAGGAGACCTAGGATTCATCCACGAAGGCGAATTGTACATCAGCGGACGTATCAAAGAGATCATCATTCTTAATGGCATCAAACATCGGCTGCATGAGATCGAAGATATCGTGGAAACATTGCCGTTTGTGCACGATCGGGGTACGATTGCGGCTGCGAGCCAGGAGGACGACATAGAAAACCTTGTGTTGTTTGTAGAGTTAAGACGAGACGCCCTGCGCATTGATCTACGCGCTGAACAAATGAGCCGGATCACCAGGGCCCTCAACAAGGAGTTCGGTATTACCCCGGGTGAGATCCGATTCTTCCCACCGGCATCCCTGCCAAAAACTTCCAGCGGTAAGAAGAGCCGAATGCCATTTTCATTCCTGAAATCAGAAACCAGCGTTAAAGAATTAATATGAAACGAAACCTAAATGGTCGCCCTGCGCTGCATGAAGTAGAGCAAAACATCATTCGAAAAATTTCATCGTATTGCAAAATAGAAATAGGTGCGATCGATCCACTGGCGCCCATGGATCAGATCGCGTTGGATTCGATCCTGGCCATGACCATCATCGAAGAACTTCAACATGAATATGAAGTCGATCTCCCGAATTACCTGTTTTACGAACATGAGACGATAAGATCCTCAGCCAAATACATCTTAGGACTCATTGAAACTGCGCACACATGAGTCAGGGGTTACGGTCACACTTCGAATCCATATCGGATCTGCGACGTTATTATGAGGTGCTTCGGAAACAGGGTGACATCTATCCGATCAATGCCATGAGTTTCGTGGTAACGGACTATCAATTCATTCGGTCGATTTTACGACAGTCCGATGACTTTCGAACCTTCGATTTTTCTGAACGGATCAAGCAGTTATTGTTGATCGATCCGGTCAAATATGACTTTAATGACATCAGAAAATCCATGAGCGACTGGCTGCTGTTCATGGACGGAAACGATCACCTTATTTGGAAGAAGCGACTCATGCAACGCATGTACAGACTGGATCTGCTGGGCATCATCGAATCAGAGTGGGAGCATGTCGCCGCTACACTGGATCACCGGCACGAATTTGATCTGATGAATGATCTGTTCGAACCGTTGATTTCCCGCATCATGTGTTCGATCCTGGGGATAGATCCAAATCATTTCAGGTTGATCCGAACGTTTGAGAAACATTTCATGAAGGCGATGGTTCCGATTATGACGCTGGAAAGCCTTAATGATATTAAAGGTGCTCATT
>CAJBZC010000066.1 GCA_903959965.1 uncultured bacterium | reverse complement strand
GTCCTTCACACAGACCATGAAATCGAATTTCCCTCGATATACTTCGAGGATTTCCGCACCCAATCCTTCCATGAAGACCGCGGGCATCTTATCCAATGGACTTACCGGGTCATCAGGAAAATCCAGGGTCAGTCTCCCTGTTTCTTCACGGCTTACTTCCAGCCAGCCACTGCGGGAATACAATCGGATCATGCGTTGTCCGGTCGGGAGTGAACGAAAAAGCACGTGAGCGGCAGCCAGTGTTGCATGTCCGCAGAGATCAACTTCCACACTTGGCGTGAACCAGCGGATATGGTGGTCGTCACCCAGCGGAATGACGAAGGCTGTCTCAGAGAGATTATGTTCTGCGGCGATAGATTGCATGATGGCGTCAGGCAGCCATTCCTCCAAGGGGCATATGGCGGCCGGGTTGCCGGTGAATGGACCCTTTGAAAATGCATCGACAAAAAAGACGGGGATGTCCATGTTTCTGAAGTTGATGATGAATGCATCTGATCCGGTTCAAAGATACGTCTCCAACCGCTGAAAGAGCGGTCATATCAATGGCCTGCCTCAGGCCGGAATCCGGCTGCGACAGGCCATTGCTTGTGCATTTGATGATCAGTTGTCCGGTGGATCAGAGCACCTTGCTGATCTTGATCATATTGGTCGGCAGGTGGAGTTCTACGGGAATACTGCCGGTATTCACCACGATATTGCCCGGCTTGAGGAAACCCCTGTGTTTTAGTATCGATATCTGGTCTGCGACGATATCATCGATGCTATCCTCCTCTTCGTAGAAAAAGGCCCTTGCTCCCCAACTGAGCGAGAGTTGGTTGACCAATGTGCGCTCCTTGGTGAAGATGTATAGCAGGGATTTCGGACGATAACTGCTGAGCATGAAGGCCGTGTAACCGCTTTGCGTCATGCCGATCAGCGCTTCAGCCTCCGTATCTTCCGCGAGTTTGCAGGCATTATAGCAGACAGCATCGCTGATGAAGGTTGGTGAGTGGGGGAGTGGCTTCAGGTCTTCTTCCCGGTTATAGCGATATTCATTACGCTCGACTTCCAGAATGATCTTCTTCATGGTTTCCACGACCAGTGCAGGATGGTTACCTGTAGCCGTCTCGCCACTCAACATCACCGCATCAGCCCCTTCCAGTACAGCGTTGGCCACGTCCGAACTCTCACTGCGGTTGGGTTTGGTGCGCTCGATCATGCTCTCCATCATCTGGGTCGCCACGATCACAGGCTTGGCGCGGTGCAGGCATTTTCTGATGATCTGTTTCTGGATCAGGGGCACCTGCTCAACGGGCATCTCCACGCCCAGGTCGCCGCGGGCGATCATGATGCCGTCGGATTCCAGGATGATCTCCCGGATATTGGTGAGGGCTTCCGGCTTCTCGATCTTGGCAATGACCTTGGTCTTGCTCTTGCGCTCCTGCAGTTTGCTTTTGATGATGACGATATCCTTTACGCTGCGGACAAAAGACAGCGCCACCCATTCGAGTTGCTGATCGATGATGAATTCCAGATCCACCAGGTCTTTTTCCGTCAGGGCGGGCAGGGAGATCTTCGTGTCCGGCAGGTTGATGCCTTTCTTGGATGAGAGGATTCCCCCCAGTTTGACTTCCACCTTCACGTCTCCCTCTTTGGTAACCTCGCGTACGACCACCTCGATCTTTCCGTCATCGATCATGATGGTATTACCGATCTTGACGTCTCCGGCCAGGTTGGGGTAGGAAACATAGATGCGTTCCAGGGTACCGACTACCTTCTCATTGGTGAAGGTAAGGATGTCTCCAGCTTTGACTTCCAGGGCGTTATCCTTGATTTCTCCTACACGCAGTTTGGGTCCCTGCAGGTCGCCCAGGATCGCGATATTGTATGGTTCGGTTGAGTTGATCTTGCGGATGTGGTCGATGATGCGGGCTTTGTCTTCATGGCTGCCGTGCGAAAAATTCAGTCGAAACACATTCACTCCTGCTTTCACCAGACCAAGGAGTTGTTCGTAAGAATCACAGGCGGGACCGACAGTTGCGACGATTTTTGTCCGATGCTCTTGATGTTCGATGCCTGCCTGGTTGTCCATTTGCTGGTGGAAATATTTAGTAATGTTCTTGCTCATGTTCGTTGGGTTTGAGAAAAGGAATTTGAAGTTCAAAAATCGATATCAACTGGCGAGGATCTTCACAATCTTCAACCACTCCTCGCTGATCTTCTGGGTGGCCTTGACGGCCTTGTCCAAGGGGGTGTAATGCATGCGGTTGTTGACGATCCCGACCATGACATTGTGTCTTCCTTCGATGAGGCATTCCACGGCCGAGTAACCCATGCGGCTGGCGATCACCCTGTCAAGACAAGTGGGAGCACCACCGCGTTGGATATGTCCAAGGATGCATAACCGCACATCCGCATTCGGAAGTCGCTCCCGGATGATCTTCGACACCTCATTGCCCCCGCCGAAGTCGTCGCCTTCCGCAACAACAACAAGGTTTACGAGCTTCTGCCGCTTCTCCTTCTCCTCGAGCGACTTGAGCATGGCTTCAATATCCGTCTTCCGCTCCGGTATCAGGATATGTTCGGCTCCCGTGCTGATGCCACTGTGCAGCGCAATGTACCCGGCGTCTCGGCCCATCACCTCGATGATGAAAAGCCTGTCATGCGCATCTGCCGTATCCCGGATCTTATCGATCGCTTCCACAGCCGTGTTCACCGCTGTATCGAAACCAATGGTGAAATCAGTACCCGCAATATCCTTATCGATGGTTCCCGGAATCCCGATGCAGGGGATATCGAATTCATTGGAAAACACCTGGGCACCATTGAAGGATCCGTCGCCTCCAATCACCACAAGGCCGTCGATGCCGCGCTTGCGCAAGTTGGCATAGGCCTTTTTCCGGCCTTCCGGCGTCCTGAATTCCTTGGACCGTGCAGTCTTCAGGATCGTTCCACCCCGTTGAATGATATTGGCTACACTTCGGGAATTCATCGGTTGGATGTCGTCGTCGATCATCCCGGCGTATCCGCGCACAACGCCGTAGACTTCCAGGTTATGGTACAGCCCAGTTCTCACTACGGCTCTCACGCAGGCGTTCATGCCGGGAGAATCTCCGCCGGATGTTAGCACGCCGATTTTGGTTACTTTCGAGGGAATTCCTTGTCTTGTCACGATCAATCAGGATTTTGCTGCAAGCTAAATCGTTATATTAATCTCTTTCTGATTGTGTCAAAAGTACATATTGTTTTACTTTCGACGCCTGAAGATACATTGGTTTTTTGCATTGTAGACCTACAAAAGAGCGGATAGCTGAAAATTCACTGAAAATTGATACAAATGTGGGACATCATGGTTACGGGCAGTAACGGGCTCCTAGGAGGGTTTCTGATACCGCTGTTACGCGCTCATGGATACCGTGTGCTGGCGACGGGGCGAGGCCCCTGTCGCCTTCCTGTTGAATGGTTCGACGAACAGGTGGTGTATAAGTCGCTGGATATCACGGATGGAATGGCGGTATGGTCCTTCATCAAAGATCATCGACCAGCCTGGATCATTCATGCGGCCGCGATCACCCAGGCAGACGATTGTGAACGGGATCCGGTGGGATGCTGGATGGTGAATGTGACGGCGACAAGATTTCTGGTAGATGCGGCGAGATCCGTGGGCGCATCAATGCTTTACGTTTCAACAGATTTTGTCTTCGACGGCCAAAATGGCCCTTATAAGGAAGAAGATGCGCCGGCTCCTGTAAACTACTATGGCTGCAGCAAGCTTGCCGCTGAGCGGGCGGTCATGGCGTCAGGGATCCCATGGAGTATTGTCCGGACCGTGCTGGTATATGGTCGGTCCGATCACCAGGCAAGATCTAACATCATGACCTGGGTGCGGGATAAACTACAAAGTCAGACCCCGATAAAGGTCGTGGACGACCAGCTAAGGACACCCACATGGGCAGGTGATCTCGCGGAAGGCCTGCGGCTGGTGGTGGAAAAGAATGCCCGTGGCATCTGGCATATTTCGGGCGCTGATCTGCTGACCCCATTCGAAATGGCCCAACGTACGGCAGGTTACCTCAGTTTGGACACTTCTCTGATGACCTGCGTGACGGCTGATTCTTTCTCGCAGCCGGCTTTGCGACCCCTGAAGACAGGTTTCATCATCGATAAGGCACGCAAAGCATTGGGCTACAAACCTGTTTCATTTGAACAGGGGCTTGAGTTGACGCTCGGAAAACCCTCGTAAACAATTTAGTATCCTGGCAAATAAATCTCAGCGATCATACAGCGGGCACTGCCTCCGCCATTGAGCTCTATGGTCGGAATATCCGAATGCAGGATCTTTCCGTGTCTTTCCAGGGCTTGCAATTGATCTGGGCTGAAGGCGGCATGAGCGGTAGATGACATGATGATGAATCGGTCACCCCGTCTGCTCCTGACCTGCAGGATATTTCCGGCAAATCTTGCCATCTGTTGTTCATCGATCTCGATGATTTCTTTCTGCGTCCGGGTCAGTTCCTTTTTCACCATCTCACGCTGTTGTTCATTTCGGATGCTGTCGAGGCAGATCACACAAAATTTTTCGCCGATCGACATCATGACGTTGGTATGATAGATGGGTTGTCCGAAGTGATCGGATGCTTCGAACACAACGGGTTTGTATGACATTTTTCTGCAGAACTCCTCCAGCACTTTCTTGTTGGTGCGTCTGGACAGGCAGGCGTAGGCCAGATGGTTGACCCGGTCGAGTACCATGCTGCCGGTACCTTCCAGGAACATCTCCTGTTTTTCGAAATCGGACAGGTTCAGGATGTGCCGGATCTTGAAGATGTCACGAACCTTTTCCAATACCCCCGATTTTCTTTCCCGGCGTCGGCTGGGCGCAAACATGGGGTAGAGGATCGCGGTGCCATTAGAGTGGAATGATACCCAATTATTGGGAAAAATGGCGTCCGGGGTGGCCGGTGTGGGCGTGTCGTCCACGACAAGCACGTCGATGTCGTGGGATTCTATCAGTTCGGTCATCCGGTTGAATTCCGCCAGTGCCTTGGACTGAACTTCCGGATCTCCGGTGGGGGCCTGAAAGGCATTGTTGACCGCCGTCTCCTCGTTGAAGGCGAACTGGCAGGGGCGGATCATCAGGAGGTTGTTTGTGGTTTGAGTGGTCATGGGGTAAGTATTAAACGTCAAAGTATATCTCTCAATAATGGCATGCTCATACAATGGAAGCCTCCCCTGGCCCTGGATAGTTCCGCGGAGGGCATTAGGATCAGGGTATCCTGCAGTGACTGCGGGTCTTTTCTTTCGGCTTCAAAATCTTCCAACAGGGTCTTGACATCCACGACCTCGAAGCCGTTCTGTCTGAACGCCTCGATGGTACGGTCATTACGGTCGTATCCGAGCACTACGCCTTCACGCAGTGCCAGCAGGTTGCAGGAGTCCGTCCATTGCTCCCGGGCGTCGTAAGGAAATTCGTTGTTGCCAGAGTAAATGAAGCGGGTCTTTTCCTTTGAACCCAGGTCGTTTCGACTGATATCATCGAGCAGGTCTTCCAGGTTATTGAAGTACTCGGGTTCGGACGGGTTCCTTCGATTGAACTGAATGATGTCCAGCTTTTCGTCCTTTTTTTTCTCAAACAGAATGCGTTGCACACCGTCTGCATAGGCCCGCTTGATGCTCTTTCGGGAGAAATGTCCGAGCATCACCCAGACATTTCGTTTCACCTGCGTGAACACCGTATCAATGTGCATGTAATCCCGCTTTTTAGGGATCTTGATGATGGTGATCTTGCGCAACACGTTTTTTTCAAACAGCAGATTGATTGCCTGGTGGGCGCCTTCCAGCGTAGTGCGTTCGCTGACACCGATCAGCAGATGACCGGGAGCAACGACCATAACATCCCCACCCTCCAATGTGGCATTGCCTTCCTCTGTATCTCTGGGTAGCAGGAAATGGCGGAAGGTCTCCGGAATCTCCAGGATCTTGTCGCGATAGGATTCGAACATCTGATGATGAAAGAAAATGTATTTCATGATCAGTGCCTCGCGCATCCGGGCTTTTCGAGCCGGCCGGTTAAGTAGGATATGGTCATTGATCACAATGCCAATATCGCGGGTGAAGATGAGGTTGGGCAGGGGAG
>CAJBZC010000065.1 GCA_903959965.1 uncultured bacterium | reverse complement strand
GGTGTCACGAGGTATTTTGGTTGTCCGATCCCGGATTCTGACCGCGACGGCGTGAATGACGAAGAAGACCGTTGTCCTAAAGAGCCGGGAAGTCCGCTCATGAACGGCTGCCCCATTTCTGACCGCGACAATGATGGTGTGGTGGACAGCGTGGATGCCTGCCCGACGATCAAAGGCATCATCAATGAAAACGGTTGTCCGAGCCTGCCCATCAGCACGGTAAAAGTTGACTTCATGCCCGGTACCGGCACGCTGACTGCAGTAGGCAAGATGGAGCTCGACAAGCTCGCGAGCTGGCTGACTGTTTCCCATCCTACGCTCCGAATTGAGATCGAATCGCATACCGATAATGTCCGCAGGCCGGAGGCCTCTATGACCCTGTCATACGATCGGGCCGTAGCCATCTACGGATACCTCTCCGGCAGAAAGGTCTCCCTCGGTCGCATGCAGGCCAACGGATTGGGCGACACCCAGCCGGTGGCCGACAACGAGACCCCGCAAGGCCGGGCACGCAATAACCGCATCGTATTCCGACTGCGCGAATGAGGAGGACAGGCCCGCGGAACATCGCGGCCAGCCCTTATCTTTGAAAGATGAAATCATTGAGGATCCTGCTGTTCTGCATACTGCCCCTGGCAGTGGCTGCACAGCAGGATTCTTTGCGTTTACGCAGGGGTAAGGCCATCGCCATCGGGGGCACTACCGTTGGAATGATGGGCGGGCTTTGGTGGTACCTCCAGAATACCTGGTGGGCGGAAGACGCCCGGGGTTTTCGGATCGACTTCGACCGCGACCTTCGCTATGCCAATAACCTGGATAAGATGGGGCATTACATGGGCGGGATCATGACGGCCGATCTGTATTATGATGCCTTTCGCTGGATGGGCATGGACGAACGCAAGGCCGCCTGGTGGGGCTTCGGCTTCGGGACTGGGCTGCAGATGGCCATCGAGATCAAGGATGGCTTTTCGCCCGACTGGGGCTTCAGTATATCTGATATCGTACTCGGAACTGCCGGGTCCCTGCAGCCGCTGTTGCGCCAGACATCCCCCTTCTTCCGTCATACAGATCTCAAGTTCAGTTACTGGCAGCGCTCACATAAGTATTTCAATGTTCGGAGCATAAAGCCCACACCCTTTCATATAGACGATTATCTCAACCAGACCTACTGGGTGTCCACCAATCTCCGCTATATCACCGGAAATCGGATGGAATGGATTCCAGACTGGTTGAACCTTTCCGTTGGGTGGGGTATCGACGCTGACACATGGAATACTGATCCAACAGACCCCGGTACAGGTGGGAAGCCAGAGTTCTACCTCGCCCCCGACATCGACCTGGTCAGACTGTTCAAACCCCGGAAGCCATTTTGGAAATCCACCCTCCACCGGCTCAATTATCTCAAATTTCCCATGCCGGCGATTCAGATCACGCCGAAGGTAAAAGCCTGGGGCCTGTATTACTGACTTGCGCTCTTGTCAATAGTATGTGCATTGTTTTTTGGTCGTCCTTGTTCTACCTTTGTATATCTCTTCGTATCTAACCAACCCAAAGAACTCATCTACAATGATGCGCAAGGCATTGATTTACACCATAATCTACATCTCATCCACCAATCTTCAGGCACAAACTATTCAGGTGGGCATCGCCGGAGGAGGCATGATGTATCACGGAGATCTCACTGCAAAGCCATTGTTCGATAT
>CAJBZC010000064.1 GCA_903959965.1 uncultured bacterium | reverse complement strand
TTACGGGTTCGCCGACAAGGCTTTAAAGGGGAAGTTTGAAACCATCTATCAGTTCAACAAGAATCCGCGACATCGCCTGCATGCGATGTGGAGGAACGACATTGACTTCGGTCAGACCTATTATGATGACGTGAGCTTTGACAACATCTTCACCCTTGCCGTGAGGAAGGAACAGGTTCCCATCAAACTGATCAGGATCGACCAGCAGATGCTGGAATACTATCGGGAATGGAAGAATGGACTGTCCTTTGCGACAACCCTTACCCGCAAGAAATTCGACCCGCTACGCAATCTACCGAAACGGGATGAACTTCCCCGGCCGGAACAGGGAGAGGCTTTCAATACTTTCGAAATGTCTTTCAGGGTGCGCTTTGCATATATGGAGAAATTCCTGGAAAGCGAATTTTTCCGGACTAGCCTTGGGAGCGACTATCCCATCACAGAATTGCGCATATCACGAGGCCTGCCCGGCATCCTGGGCAGTGGTTATTCCTACACAAAACTGAACCTGTCGGTTTCCGATTACAGCAAGATCGCTCCGTTTGGTTCCCTCTACTATAACTTCTATGCTGGCAAGGTGTACGGGACACTGCCATACATGCTGCTGAACATCGCACCCGGTAACGAAATCTATTACTACAACCGGTATGCCTTCAACCTCATGAACAGATACGAATATCTAATGGACAGGTTTGCCGGCATGCATGTGGAACATCATATCGGCAACGGCATCTTCCGCTGGCTGCCCTACAACCGTTATCTGAAGTTCCGACAATTCTGGAATGTGAAGACGATCTGGGGGGATATGACGGAAGCCAACAGAAATCTGAATTTCGACAAGGGTTACAGCTTTTCTGACCTGAGCGGACGCACCTATGTGGAGCTTGGCACCGGAATTGACAATATCATGCGGTTCTTCCGATTAGACCTTGTATGGCGCGTAACGCCCAGCCCACTCCCCAAGGAAGGCTACAAGCGGTTCGGTATTTTCGGCAGTTTCCGCGTAGGGTTCTGATTATTTCAGACCTCATCGCATGCCTCTCTGATGATCCTGCAGGCAGTCTCGATCTGTTCGTCGGAAATTGTCAAAGGTGGCGCAATCCGCATGCAATGTGCGGCAAACAGGAACCAGTCCGTCATCAGCCCCTTTTCAATACATCGATCAATGATCTTCTTGTTCTCCTCAAAACTCCCAAATTCCGCGGCCATCAGCAGCCCTGCGTTTCTTACGGCCCGAATGCGGGGATGAATAAGCAGTGAGGTCAGGAGTTCCGCCTTTCTGGCCACATCGTTTACGAGACCTTCCTCCATCATCGCTTCCAATCCGGCCAGTCCGGCGGCACAGCATACCGGATGTCCTCCGAAGGTGGTGATATGACCAAGTACGGGACCGTCGGTCAATTGCATCATGTGTGCTCTTGAAGCGACAAAAGCCCCCAGCGGCATTCCTCCGCCCAGTGCCTTTCCCAGCAACAGAATGTCCGGGTGGATGCCGAATGCCTCAAAGCCCCAGAGATGCCCCGTACGTCCAAAACCCACCTGGATTTCATCCAGTACGAGCAAGGTGCCGGTTTCGTCACAACGACGGCGTAGTGCCCGCATCCATTCCATAGAGGGCGGGTTGACGCCTGCTTCCGCCTGGATGGTTTCTGCCACTACGCAGGCCGTGCGTTCCGTGATCCTGGAAAGATCCGATATGGATCCATATTCCAGATGATCGACGCCCGGCAACAACGGACGGAAGGCATTTCTCCAGTATTCGTCGCCCATGATGCTAAGAGCCCCCTGAGTCGATCCGTGATAGGAGTGGTTAAAGGCAACGATGTCTGGTCGGCCGGTCACGCGCTTCGCCAGTTTCATCGCACCTTCCGTTGCCTCCGATCCCGATCCGGTGAAATAGACCATCTCCAGCGGAGCTGGCAGCAATGAGGCGATACGGGATGCATAAACGACCTGTGGCGTCTCTACCAACTCGCCGTAAACCAGCAGGTGCAGGTATTGGTCGGCCTGATCCTTGATGGCCTGAACCACTTTGGGATGACGATGCCCCACATTACAGACGCTGATGCCGCTGATCAGATCGATGAAAGGTCGCCCCGTTTCATCCCACATGATACATCCCTCCGCCTTTACAAAAGTGAGGGCTAGCGGAGCGGATGATGTTTGACCGACGTGCTGCAGAAAAAGGGATCGCTGATTCATATAATCCGTAAATTTCGTCAATTTTACAAGTCCTGTATCTGCCGGGAAAAACTGTCAGGAGATTCGTTACATCCCGCGGGCGGTTAACAAGTGTTTTTTCATTTCACACATAAAAAACGATATGGCGTTTATTTTATCTGTACAAGGGAAACAACCTGTTTTTGGAACAGATTGTTTTCTGGCACCAAATGCCACCGTTGTGGGAGATGTACACATGGGATATGGTTGCAGCATTTGGTTCAACGCCGTCGTTCGTGGAGATGTGAATGCCATTCGGATGGGCGACCGCGTGAATGTGCAGGATGGCGCTGTACTGCACTGCACGTATCAAAAGACACAGGTGCATATTGGAAACAATGTCAGCATCGGCCACAATGCCATTGTTCATGGATGCCGGATAGAAGACAATGTATTGATAGGCATGGGCGCCATCATCATGGACAATGCAGTGGTCGGCTCCGGATCCATCATCGCGGCCGGTGCTGTGGTACTGGAAAACACGGTAGTAGAAGCGGGCAGCATCTACGCAGGTGTTCCGGCCAGAAGAGTGAAATCGGTATCCCCTGAATTGCGGAAGGGGGAAATCGAGCGCATCGCCGGCAATTACCTGATGTATAGTCGATGGTTCGATCAAAGCAATGAAATACCCAATCGGAGAGATCCCGATCAAGCATAAAATATATCTGCTCCCCCTTATGAAAAAGAATGTCTTTCAGGCAGCATTGATCGCATTCATGATGTCTATTTTCATGGCCTGCGCCCCTAAATATGGATGCCCCTCCAACGGAAAGAACGTTGGGGCTGAAAAGGTGCTGAAGGGAGGCAAGGTCCCCAAAGCCCGAAAAATGCGGGTCTGACCATAAAACTGGTTGTCATAACGCTTACCCTCCGAAATGATCTGGGATGCACCGAAGCGGTGATTGCAGCGTATTGTGGCATGGATCTGTTTCACCGCATGGCGGATATTCTCGCAAATAAGCTAAAGATCCGCTTCACACGAAAGCAGGATGACTCTGAAACGAATTACTTGGATTTTCATTTCCAGGGTAAGCCCCTCACCCTTCATTTTAACATCTACGACGGCGTCTCCATCTTCCCTCAAAGACTCAACGACGCCAGCCTGAAAGATAACAAAGCCGTGGTAGAGCTTGCCGGGTTATTGGCCAGGATCTGAGCAGATCAATCTTCATCCAATCCGTCTAGGATGGTGCAATAACTGATGTATCTTTCTTCAGATATCACTCCTGTTGCGACCGCCTGTTTGATAGCACACCCCGGCTCATTCATGTGTACACAGTTATTGAATTGGCAGTCATCCATCCGCGCGCGCATCTCCGGAAAATAATGAGCCAGTTCCTGCTCCTCAATATCAACCAGTCCAAACTCCCGCACCCCTGGTGTATCTATGATCGCACCGCCATCAGGAAGATCAAACATCTCGGCGAAAGTCGTGGTATGCATCCCCTTACCGCTCCAATCACTCACCTCCTTGGTACGCAGATCCAGGCCAGGCATCAGTTGATTGATGAGCGTTGATTTTCCCACGCCGGAATGCCCGCTGAACAAGGTGGTCCGGCCGGACAGTAAACTGCGAAGGGTATCCAGTCCCTCACCCGTCGTGCCGCTGACACGCAACACAGTATATCCAACGGGTTCGTAGACCTCGCGCCAGTGACTGAACAATGCCTCCTCCAGTTCCTCAAACAAATCACATTTATTGATGGCGATGATAGCGGGTACATGGTAGGCTTCACAGGCGATCAAAAATCGATCGGTGAACCCCATCGATGTACGGGGATCCCGGAGGGTAGCCACCAGCAGCGACTGGTCGAGGTTAGATGCAATGATATGATGCCGCTTACGGCGGGCCGGTGACACGCGGTTCACGTAGTTCCGGCGATCATGGATGCCGGAGATCACCCAGCCGGTTTCCTGACCGGCCTCCTGCTCGATATCCACGAAATCACCGACCGCAATCGGATTCGTGGACGTGATGCCATCGATCTTAAAGCGGCCCTTCATACGCGCTTGAACGAACTGCCCGGAAGCATCCTTTAGCACATACCAGCTGCCGGTCGATTTGTACACGCGTGCGGTCATAGTGCAAGTTAATCAATTCATATGGGCCCGGCCTTGCCATAGCCCCTGACCTTCAGTCTGCATGATCTTCATCCGAGATAGCGACCCACGATGGGTACACGCCTGCCCACGCCGAAGGCCTTACTGCTGACCCGGATGATCGGGCAGAACTGATTACGCTTATATTCATTTGCATTGACCATCTTCAGCACACGACGCACCAGTGTTTCGTCAATGCCCATGGCAATGATCTCCCGCGGTCCACGTCTCTTTTCGATATACTGAAAAAGGACCATGTCGAGCAGCGCGTAATCCGGCAGACTGTCGCTGTCCTTCTGGTTGGGTCTCAGTTCGGCGGAAGGGGCCTTGGTAATGATGTTTTGTGGGATGATCACCCCGTGGCGGTTTATATACTCGGCCAGGGCGTACACCTGCATTTTGTAAACATCCCCGAGCACGCTGAGTCCGCCGGCCATATCACCATACAGGGTTCCATAGCCTGTAGCCAGTTCGCTCTTGTTGGAAGTGTTCAACAGGATCAGTCCGAATTTATTGGCGATGGCCATCAGGAGATTTCCACGGGAACGACTCTGCAGATTCTCCTCCGCCAGACCGAAGGGGAGGTCACCAAAAATGGGGGAAAGTGTCCGAAGGAAACTGTCATATATCCCCCGGATCGGAACAATATCGTACGGATTGCCCAGGTTTTCGCTCAGGGTCACCGCATCATCCACAGAATGTCCGGAAGAGAACTCCGAAGGCATGAGTACCGCCCGTACGTTTTCCGGCCCCAGCGCCTTACAGGCCAGTGCAAGGGTGACGGCACTGTCAATGCCACCACTGCTGCCAAGAATGGCCTTTTTGAAACCCATCTTCGAGAAATAATCCCGGATCCCGAGGATCAGGGCGTCATGCACCTGGGCCATGTTATGTACCGCGGTCAAATATGGAATGATCTGTTCCGGATCATCGATGCGTTTGACACGCATATCTTTTTCCAAGACAGAAGCCTGAATACCCGAATGGTCTGATTTTGTGGCAGGCTGCAACAGTTCAGCAGTATCCAGCAGGCATTCATCCTCCCTGAAATAGGCCAGCTCACGGACAAGCGTACCTGAAGCGTCAAAGGCGAGGCTGCCGCCATCAAATACGATCTCCGTCTGAGATCCCACGGCATTCGTATATATCATCGGGAGGCCGTAACGGAGCACATTCTGGCGCACGACCTCCTTACGGTCTTCGTCGTGATCATAATCGAATGGAGAGGCCGATATGTTGATCATCAGATCGGGAGACTGAAGCATGAGTTCATCCATCGGACAAATCCGGTACAGCGGATTGTCGCCCAGATTCCAGATATCTTCGCAAACCGTCAGTGCAATACGATGCCCAAACAAGGGTACAACTTTCCATTGCGTGGCGGGTTCGAAGTATCGATACTCATCGAAGACGTCGTAGTTGGGCAACAGGGTCTTGTGTACCACTGCCTTCACCTCCCCCTCATGCAGCACCCAGGCCGCATTGAACAGGTCCTTACCCTTGGGATCGGGGTTACGGGCGGGCGCACCAATGATGGCGGCTACACGATGCGTATGTTGACGGATGGTATCGACGGCGGCCTCGCACTGGCGGATGAAATCATCGAATTCCAGGAAATCGCGGGGCGGATAGCCGCAGACGGAGAGTTCAGTAAAAACAGCGAGATCGGCACCCGCCTCCTCAGCACGTTTCAATGCGGAAAGTATCAACTCCAGATTTCTGTCGAAGTTTCCAATATGATAGTTCTGCTGCGCAACAAAGACTTTCATGGTTCAAAATTCGGCAATCATCGGCACAAATCAGCCGGATCTGATGCAACAGCATCCATCACGAGGTTAGATAACCGTTAAAATAAGGGACATTCAGTCAGGAAAGTCCTGAATATGCCTTCATTTGCAGACATTCGCGCCAAATTCATTCCGATGAAACGCCTCCTGTTTTTATCCATCGTTTTCATGCTCGCCAGTTGCTCCGATGAC
>CAJBZC010000063.1 GCA_903959965.1 uncultured bacterium | reverse complement strand
CGAAACCCTGATCGATTACACCGATTATCAATATGAATACGGACAGGGGGAGAACGGGGTTCGACCGACCACGCCCTTCCCGACCTCCGGTCAATGGAGTTTCGGTGAGAAATTCCAGCCGGGCATGACGCAGGTATTGTTCGATAACCAGACGGTACCTTACGAACCCCAGCGCAATCAGATCAAAGAATACTATCGTCAGGGAAATTCCCTCACCAATTCGGTGACGATTTCATCCGGTGGCGAATTCGGCGGCTTCAGCCTCTCGCTGGCTAATATGAAGTCAACGGCCATCCTGCCGGGATCGGATTTCGACCGCAAGAATCTCAACCTGGGTTTCACGCAGACTTTCGCCAAGAAGCTGACCGTATCCGGGAACATCAGCTATTCCAACGAACTCCGTAACAATCCGCCCAACATCGGTGAGCAGGATTACAGCCCGGTCGTGCTCTACAACATGGCGAATTCCCTGCCCATGGAGTTACTGAAAAAATATATGGTGAACGCCGCCGGCGATGAGGTCTCCTGGTCCAGGTTCACCAACCGTACGAACCCCTATTTTGCCTTGACGAGGTTCGATAAGATCAATCGCGATCGTTTCTTCGGAAACCTGACGGTTCGTTATGATCTCACCAAATGGCTGTATCTGCAAGGACGACTTGGGCAGGATTTCTATTCCCGTTCGCAGGAGTATAACCTGCCGACCGGAAGCCAGCGCCAGGCACCCGCTCCGCCCGGCTTCGTGAACGGCGAATATATCCAGGACGAACGCCGGTTCCGGGAACTGAATGCGGATGTGCTGCTCGGTGCCCGTCGGAAATTCGGCAATATCTCCGTCGACCTGATGGCCGGTGGCAACCAGATGCGCCGGAAGCTGAACCGGAACAACGTCCTGGTCAACGACTTCTACACCCGGGGCATTTATACCCTGACCAATGGCCGTTTGCTTCAGCCTTTGTATGAGGTGTCCGAGCGCCAGGTGAATTCGGTGTACGGATCTGCGGAAGTATCCTATAATGGTTATCTCTATGTGAATGGAACGGTTCGGAATGACTGGTTCTCTACGCTTTCACCGCAGAATCGGAGCATCCTGTATCCTTCATTGACGGCCAGTTTCATCTTTACAGAAGCTTTCCGCGACCAGATGCCCTCGTGGATAGATTACGGAAAACTGAGGGTCGCCTATGCGGAAGTAGGTAGTGACACGGATGTGCCGCCCTATTCCAACAGTCTGTTCTACGCCATCAACCCCTTGCAGTTCCCGAACTTGTCAGGTACACCTCAGTCGCTTGCCTCTATCAATGCATCCACCGTGCCCAATCCGAACCTGCGCCCGATGCGCGTGGCGGAAAAGGAGATCGGCCTGGAAATGCGGATGTTCGATAACCTCTTGTCACTGGAACTCAGTTACTACGATAAGTTGTCTTCCGACCAGATCCTTCAGGCTCAGATATCGGATGCCTCCGGTTATCAGCGACAGCTGGTGAATGTGGGTCAGAGCCGCAATCGGGGATTGGAGGGGATGATCAACCTGAGACCGGTGCGTGGTCGGAACTTCTCCTGGGAACTGAATGTAAACGGCGCATACAATCAGTCTGAGGTGCTCAGTCTGGGTACAGGTGCCGGCGATACGATTATCACCGTGGGAACCGGGGATTTCACCGGAGAACTTCGCCAGGTGGTCGGTAAGCCCCTGGGTCAGCTTTATGGGTATGGTTATCTGCGCGATGCTTCCGGCCAGCAGGTCTTCGATGCCGGCAACGGAAGACCGCTGCGTACGGCCAATCAGATCGCATTCGGCAGCGCGGTTCCGATCTGGACGGGTGGTATCACCAACAGCTTCACCATCCACGGCGTGACCTTATCTGCGTTGGTGGATTTCAAGCTGGGCCATAAGATGATCTCAGGCACTAATTTCAACGCCTGGCGGCATGGCCTGCATCAGGCCACGCTGGTCGGTCGGCAGGAAGGCTATGTCATCGGCAACGGGGTGAATCCGAATGGTCAGAAAAACGCCGCAAGATCCGGTGTACAGGCTTTCTACGAGACCGTGCGTAGCCAGAACATCGCTGAAGAGTTCGTGTACAATGCTGGCCTCTGGCAACTGCGTCAGGTAACGGCGGGCTACGATTTCACGAAGTATGTCCAGCCCAAACTCAAGTTTGTCAAGGGACTTCGGATCAGCGCTGTGGCCAGCAATGTACTGGTGATCAAGAAGTGGGTGCCCAACATCCATCCCGAGCAGTTTGGCTTTCCGTCGGACAACCTCATCGGACTGGAGGCTACCGGCCTGCCCATCACCCGGAACATCGGCTTCAACCTGAACCTGAAATTCTAAGCGGCGCTTTACGATAAATGCACATCACATGAAAAAGTTATTTCAATATATCCTCATGATCTCGGGTATGCTCCTGATGGGCGCCTGCGATAAGGGGTTCGACGAGATGAATATCAACCCGGTGGCCCTGACGACTGTGGAGCCGGCCTTCCAGCTTAACAACGCGATCATCGGCAGCGCCCTAACATATGGGAATTTGAGCTACGAGACCACGATTGTCAAGCAGATGATCACGCCCTTCAGTGGGGTGGGTTCCGCCGCCAACTACAACCAGGATAACCGGAATGTAGCCGCAGGCAACTGGCAGCGATACTATCGGAGCGTAGTGCGGGAATTGATCGATGTGATCGAAAAGACCAAGGCCGATCCGAACAATTCCAATCTTTATCATACGGCCCGCCTTTGGAAGGCCTATGCCTTTATGTTGTTGACGGACACTTACGGCGACGTGCCTTACACCCAGGCCGGCAAGGGGTTTCTGGAAGGCATCGCGAAACCTGTGTATGATTCACAGGAGTCCATCTACACCGACATCCTGAAGGAGATCGAAGCCGCCGTGGCCGGACTCGACGCTGCCAAGCCTCGTAACACGAGGGATGTCCTTTTTGCAGGAGATGTTGCCATCTGGAAGCGGGTGGGCAATTCGCTGCTTCTCCGAGCCGCCATGCGTTTGAGCAAGGTGAAGCCGGCCATTGCGCAGTCTTATGTAGCCAAGGCCGTCGCCGCCGGTCTGATGACTACCAACAGCGATAATGTCGTCATCCGTCATAATGCCAATTTCCCGAACGATGTCGGCAATCAGCTGAATGGAGGTCAGTCGGCCTTCTTCTATCTGGCAAAGGATTTTGTCGATCATCTGAAAACAACCAGCGACCCGCGGCTGGCGGCCATCTCCGTCCGCTACAAGGGAGCTCTGAGCGGAGCCAACCAGATCGAGTCCCGGGCGACCCGCGTGGCAGCCGATCAGATCGGCATGCCCCTGGGTTTCGATAACACCACGATCTCCTCGCAGGTAACGGCCAGCGGCCTGGCCAGCTTGTGGGATTACAGCCAGCTCGACAGAACCCGCATGGCCAGTCCACAGGCGCCGACCTTCCTGATCACCTATGCTCAGACTCAGCTCCTGCTCGCAGAGGCCATCACCCGCGGATGGGCTTCCGGCACGGCCGCCACAGCCTATGCCAATGGCGTGCGGGCCCACATGCAGCAACTCGCCCTCTATGGGACGACCACGGCCGTGGCCACCACCGCCATCGATGCCTGGGTGACGGCCAACCCGCTGAACGCGGCCAGGGCCCTCGAACAGATCAACACCCTATATTGGGTCGCTTCTTTCCTGAATGGTCCGGAAGCATTTGCTAATTTCAGACGCAGCGGATTTCCGGTGCTGACGCCGAATCTGTTCCCGGGGCGCGACCTTAAGACGGAGACCTTCATTCGCCGCCTGACCTATCCCGACGGAGAGCTGAACGTGAACAGCGAACAGGTGAAGGCGGCCATCCAGCGGCAGGGGCCGGACATCATGGACACGCGTGTGTGGTGGGATGTCAAGTGATAACCGCCTAAAGGACGTAACCAAGAAATAAATATAAGTGATGAAAGGACTGAAATCGAAACTCATGCAGGGAGAGGCCGTCAACGGATGCTGGCTCAACCTGGGCAGCGCATTGACGGCAGAGGTTGTGGGCCTCTCCGGGTTCGACTGGGTGCTGATCGATCTGGAGCATGGCGCCGGCAGTGAGGCGCATCTCGTTTCGCAACTGCAGGGGCTGTCGGCTACGCCGGCGGCCCCGGTGGTGCGGGTAGAGAGCCACGACCGCCGCCGCATCCAACGCGTGCTGGACATGGGTGCCGAGGGCATCCTGGTACCCCGCATCGCCACGCTGGCCGAAGCCCGCGAAGCGGTGGACGCCATGCGCTACCCGCCCAAGGGTGGACGCGGCATGGCCAAGATGATCCGGGCGACCGGTTTTGCCACCCGCTTCCAGGATTATTTCGATCACGCCGAGGATAATCTTCTGTGTGCACTGCAGGTCGAGACGCGCGAGATCCTGGACCACCTCGACGAGGTGGCGGCGCTGGACGGAGTGGACGCCCTGTTCATCGGGCCTTCCGACCTCAGCATGAGCCTGGGCATCTTCGGTCAGTTCGACCATCCCCTGTACGTGGAAGCCCTGGAAGCCACGGCTGCTGCGGCCCGCAAGGCCGGCAAACAGACGGGCATCCTGCTCTTCAATCCGGACGACTATCAGCGGTACCATGCCCAGGGAATGCGCATGATCGCCTGCGGGTCTGACGGGACCTTCGTCGCCGAAGGTGCACGGAACATGGCAGCCCGGCTGAAGGCCCGGAGAAGTGAATCCTGATGACTGCCCTTTCATCCATTCATCAACCCTAACACAACCCACATGCCCGTACTGTTTTCTGATCCCATATTCATTCTGTTCCTCGGGGTCGTAGCCGTCGTCGGTGGCATCATCGGCCTGAAGCTGCATCCCTTTCTGGCCATGCTACTGGCGGCCTTTGTCGTGGCTTTTCTGACACCGGCCGCCAGCATAGAACAGTTCGCGCTGTCGAAGGGTGGTACGGCCGCTGCTGCACTGCAATTGTCTAAAAAGAGCATAGGCGAACGGATCGCCACGGAATTCGGAAATACCGCCGCCAAGATCGGCATCCTCATCGCCATGGCCGCGATCATCGGCAAGTGCATGCTGGAGAGCGGCGCGGCCGAGCGGATCATCCGCTCCATCCTCCGCGCCATCGGAATCGATAAGGCACCGGCCGCCTTCCTGGTCAGCAGCTTCTTCATCGGCATCCCTGTGTTCTTCGATACGGTCATTTTTCTGATGATGCCACTGGCAAAGGCCATCTCCCTGCGCGTCGGCAGGAACTACCTGCTGTTCGTACTCTCGATCATCGCCGGTGCCATGATGGCCAATTCCCTGGTGCCACCTGCGCCCGGACCGCTGTTCCTCGCTGGTGCGATGCAGATCCCGGTCGGACTGATGATCGTGTCCGGATCGATCCTGGGCATCATCACCGCCACCTCCGGATACCTGTTCGCCCGCTGGCTGAACCGCCGGATGGAGATCCCCGTTCGGGATTCCCTGGACGCGAAGATCGAAGACATCCGTATGGTCGCGGAGAAAGAGGATTCACAATTGCCTTCTCTGTTCGTATCCCTGCTGCCGGTGGTTTTTCCGGTATTCTTCATCTGCGCTGATACTTTTCTGAACCTGTCGAAAGACGGTGCCGCACCCACGGGATTGGCGGGTGTATTGACCTCCATCGTGCATTTCTTCGGCGACAAGAACATCGCGCTGATGACCGCCGGGATCCTGGCGATGGCCGTTGTCATCTATCAGAAATGGGGTAAGGGATTTGACATGTCCAATTTCATCCAGCAGGCACTGATGAGCGGCGGGGCGATCATCCTGATCACCTGTGCCGGCGGCGCCTTTGGCGGGGTGATCCAGCAGACGGGTATTAGCAGCCGGATCGCTGCGATGACGCAGCATTACCAGATGGCATTGATTCCGCTTTCGTTCATTATCGCGGCGGTCGTCCGCACTGCCCAGGGTTCTGCCACGGTGGCGTTGATCACGGCGTCGGGCATCCTGGCGGGCATGGCCTCCAACGGCGGACTCACCTTCCATCCGCTTTATCTTGGCTTGGCCATCGGATGCGGTGCGAAGCTCGTGCCCTGGATGAACGACCCCGGTTTCTGGATCATTTGTAAAATGAGTAACCTGACGGAGCGGGAAGCCCTGAAGACCTATGCCCCGATGGGCGTGGTGATGGGCGTGACCGGCCTGGTGTTCATCATGATCTCTGCCTGGCTCTGGCCTATGGCCTGAGTGGGGTACCATTCAATCAACTCAATTTTTTAAAAAAATGAAACGCAAGAAAATATCATCCTCCGATGCGTCGATCGAACGTCGGGGATTTGTGAAATCCCTGGCCAGCGGTTCCATCGGAGCCGCCCTGCTGGGAAGTCCGCTCGGCAACATCGCCGTCGGACAGGAACGAACGCCGCCGCCTGCCGGTCCGAAAAAAGTACTCATGCATGTCGGCTGCCAGACTGGCGGCACCACGGTGAAGAACCTCGAATTGAAGGCTCGGCATGGCGTGTTCAACATCGATGGCGGCATGCCGGAATACGTTCCCGGAAAGGGCTGGAGCCTCGAAGATTCGCTGAGAAAAAGGGAAGCCTGCGAGAAGTACGGCATCAAACTCGACGCCTATCACCTGCCGCTGACATCGGCGGGGATCAAAAATGTGATCCTCCCGAACATCATGCTCGGCAAGAGCCCGGCGCGCGACCGGGAGATCGAACAGATCCAGCAGATGATCATGGTCGCGGGTAAGACGGGTGTACACCTGCTGAACTATAATACCACCATCCTGCCCGTGCTCCGGACCGGTAAAACGGTCGATCCCAAACGCGGGAATGCCCAATACAGCACCTGGGTGTACGAAGAGGCCATCAAGCGGAACGAAGGGTTGACGGAAGCCGGCGTGGTGACGGCCGATGACATGTTCGAACGGATTAAGTATCTGATCGACCGGATCGTACCGGTGGCCGAGGAGTACAAGGTGATGCTGGGCAATCACATCGCTGATCCCCCCACGCATGTGGGATACCGGGGCATCACCCGTTGGACGAGCCCCGACGTGTTTGCTGCGATGAAGCGGTTCGCGGCACTGAGCGACAGTCCCTACCACGGTTTCAATTTCTGCATCGGCAGCATCGCCGAAGGCCTGAAGAATCCTAAAACGGAGATCCTGGAGATCATCAAATACTTCGGTGACCGGAAAAAGATCTTCAATATACATTTGCGGAACATCAAGGGCGGATGGGACAATTTCCAGGAGGTCTATCCCGACAACGGCGACATGGATTTCTATGAGGTCCTGAAGGCCCTGCAGGCCGTCGGATATCAGTACATGGTCATGCCCGACCATGTGCCGACGCATCCCGATGACCCGACGCACGACCAGGCCTTCTCCTTCTGCTATGGGTACATCAAGGCCATGCTGCAGGCCATTGCAGGCGGTGCCTGATCGACCAGATTTCATTCTTTCAATTTTTGTATATGCAAAGCATTGGATTCATCGGACTCGGCATCATGGGCAGGCCCATGGCCATGCATCTTTTCAAAGCGGGGCACGCCCTGCATGTGTATGAAGGCAACCGCGCGGCGGGCGATCTGAAGGCTGCGGGTGCGACGGGATACAGCGATTACGCCTCCCTGGCGGCGGCGTCGGATGTGGTCATCACCATGCTGCCCGATTCGCCCGATGTAGAGGCCGTGGTCCTCGGACAAGGCGGCGTAGCGGAAGGCATTCGCTCGGGATCTCTGTTCATCGACATGTCTTCCATCGCCCCGGCCACGGCCCGGAAGGTGCATGAGGCCCTGGGTGCCCGCGGGGTGGAAGCGCTGGATGCGCCGGTCTCCGGCGGACAGGTGGGTGCCGAGGCGGCGACGCTGTCCATCATGGTGGGAGGTGCTCAGGAGGCGTTCGACCGGGCCATGCCCCTGTTCTCGCTGATGGGAAAGAACATCGTCCGCATCGGAGGCCCCGGTGCCGGACAGACCACCAAGATCTGCAATCAGATGATCGTGGGGATGACGATCCAGGCCGTGGGAGAGGCCTTTACCCTGGGTAAAAAGGCGGGGGTCGATCTGCAAAAGATGCGGGAGGTCCTGCTCGGTGGGT
>CAJBZC010000062.1 GCA_903959965.1 uncultured bacterium | reverse complement strand
CTGTCGGATCCTGATGTTGCGGTGTCGTCACAAGCGGGAGTAGCTCAGTTGGTAGAGCGATAGCCTTCCAAGCTATAGGTCGCGGGTTCGAACCTCGTCTCCCGCTCTACATGTCGCAGGCAGCGGCAGCTGCCGTTGTAGCTCAGTGGTAGAGCACTTCCTTGGTAAGGAAGAGGTCGTGAGTTCAATTCTCATCAACGGCTCCAGGTGATTGTGAAGCCTGACCGGTCAGATTTCGTCGAAAAGCGTGTATGACCAGCGCCAGGACAATGAGTCTGAGACCATTCGGGAAAAAACATTGATATGCGGGCTAAAGCCCGTAAACGCAGTTTCTATAAGAAACCATCATTGTAAACACAACCTAAAAACGGATAACAATGTCTAAAGAGACCTTCAAGAGGGACAAACCTCACGTGAACGTCGGTACGATCGGACACGTCGACCACGGAAAGACCACGTTGACTGCAGCCATCACGAACAGCCTCGCCAAGAAAGGCTGGGCTCAGGAAAAGAAGTATGATGAGATCGATGCCGCTCCTGAAGAGAAGGAACGTGGTATCACCATCAATACTGCCCACGTGGAATATCAGACGGCCAACCGCCACTACGCACACGTAGATTGCCCCGGTCACGCCGACTATGTAAAGAACATGATCACAGGTGCTGCCCAGATGGATGGTGCTATCCTGGTTGTGGCCGCTACTGACGGTCCGATGCCTCAAACGAAGGAGCACATCCTCCTCGCTCGTCAGGTAGGTGTTCCCCGTATCGTGGTATTCATGAACAAGGTAGATCTTGTAGATGACCCCGAACTGCTCGAACTCGTTGAAATGGAGATTCGCGAATTGCTCTCCACATACGGTTTCGATGGCGACAACACGCCGATCATCCAGGGTTCTGCCACCGGCGCACTTGCTGGCGAAGATCAGTGGGTAAAGAAGATCGACGAGCTCATGGATGCCGTTGACTCTTATGTTCCGCTGCCTCCCCGTCCGGTTGATCAGCCGTTCCTCATGTCCGTTGAAGACGTATTCACGATCACAGGTCGTGGTACCGTTGCCACCGGTCGTATCGAGCGCGGTCGCATCAAGGTTGGTGAGCCCGTTGAAATCGTAGGTCTGATGGAAACCCCGCTGACCTCTACTTGCACAGGTGTTGAAATGTTCCGCAAACTCCTCGAAGAAGGTGAAGCCGGAGACAACGCTGGTCTGCTCCTCCGCGGTATTGAAAAGAAGGATATCCGTCGTGGTATGGTTATCTGCAAGCCTGGAACCATCACTCCGCACACCGAATTCAGAGGTGAGGTTTACGTACTGAGCAAAGAAGAGGGTGGACGTCACACTCCGTTCTTCCAGAAATACCGTCCTCAGTTCTATTTCCGTACGACCGACGTAACGGGAGAAGTAACCCTGCCGGAAGGAACGGACATGGTAATGCCTGGTGACAACATCAACCTGATGGTTACGCTGATCCAGCCGATCGCCATGGAGAAAGGTCTGAAGTTCGCCATCCGCGAAGGTGGCCGCACCGTAGGTGCTGGTCAGGTGACCGAAATCCTGAAGTAATCTTGTCGCCGGATATTACCCGGCCTCAGATAAGTTCTCTAACAAAGTACCCGGGTTCTCCCGGGTACTTTGTCCATACATCTTTAGACTTTGTATATGTAGCAGAAAAAAATGCTATTTTGCACAAGGTCTTAGATACACGGGCATAGTTCAACGGCAGAATAGAGGTCTCCAAAACCTTCGATCTAGGTTCGAATCCTAGTGCCCGTGCCAAGTTCATGCTGATAATCGGGTTTGACAAACAGGTGGTGAATGCTTTGACGCATCCGATCCATCACCCACTGAGGGCCGAACTACGCTTGAATGTCATTTCGTAACCATTGATATGAACAAATTGCAGGCATATTTTCGGGATTCCTATGAGGAACTCGTGGAAAAGGTCAGTTGGCCCACATGGGCACAGCTTCAGCAATCGACTTCCATCGTACTAGTGGCAACGCTGGTCATCACAGGGGTCGTTTGGCTGATGGACCTTGGCAGCAGCAACATTCTTAAATTCGTGTATTCACTCTTCAAATGATGGAAACACCGACCCCGCAGGATACCAAGTGGTACGTCCTCCGTGTGATCAGCGGCAAGGAGAAGAAGGTGAAGGAGTATCTTGATAAGGATATTGTTCGCAACGGATGGGACAAGGTCATCAAGCAGATCTTCCTCCCCGTTGAAAAAGTTTATAAGATCCAGAAAGGTAAAAAAGTGGTACGGGAGCGTAACTACTATCCTGGTTATGTCATGATCGAGGTGGATGGGAAGATGCATGATGACATCATCTCCCACATCAACAATACTACGGATGTCATTCACTTTCTTGGTAAGGATCAGCCGGTAGCACTGCGAAAGGCTGAAGTGAAAAAGATGTTGGGTGATATGGATGAATTGGCTGGCCAGGGTGGTGATCAGTCTGCTGTTCCATTCAAGGAGGGAGAAACAATTAAGATCATCGACGGACCTTTCAACGACTTTACCGGTGTCATTGAAGAAGTAAATGAAGAAAAGAAAAAATTGAAGGTCACGGTAAAGATCTTTGGCCGATCCACGCCCGTGGAATTGAGCTATATGCAGGTCGAAGAAATTCGCTGATCGATTACAATGCTACGAAGCCCCGCAAAGCGGGGCTTTTTCATAGCTGAAAATCAGTGCTATTCATCAAAAAGCCGTATTTTCAAAAAAATGGCCACAGTATCTATAAAGGATATCGCAAGAGAAGTCGGCGTTTCCACTACTACCGTTTCCTTTGTACTTAATGGTAAGGCAAAGGAAAAGCGCATCAGCGATGAATTGAAGGACAGAGTTCTTTCTGTTGCTCAGCGACTGAATTATCGCCCCAATCAGGTTGCCAGGGGGTTGAGAACCGGGCAGTCTCATACCCTCGGACTGATTGTTGAGGATATCTCCAATCCATTTTTCGCACATTTAGCCCGACATGTCGAACATGAAGCGGATAAATACGGCTATACGGTCATGTTCTGCAGTACTGAAAATGATGATAAAAAGGCGGCGGGCCTCCTTTATATGCTGCGCCATCGTCAGATGGACGGTTTTATTATTATCCCTACTCCTGGGATGCGCCAGGATCTTTGCGAACTGGTTGCGGAAAAGAAGCCATTGGTTTTGGTTGACCGGTATTTCCCGGATGTTGAAACCTGTCACGTGACCGTTGACAATTACATGGGCGCTCATGATGCGGTGAAGCTGCTCATCGAAAAGGGCTATCAACATATCGCACTGGTTACCCTGGATTCAACACAGACTCAAATGAAGGAACGGGAACTAGGCTATATTGAGGCAATGGATGAACACGGCAGGAGCGTCACACCGGAAATGACCCTGCATGTGCCGTTTGATACAAGTGACGAGCAGACTGTGGGTACGATCATGGACTGGCTTGCCAGAAACCCGGAGATCGACGCCCTATTTTTCACTACGAACTATCTGGGTGTTGCAGGGCTGGATGCGATTCGCAGATCGGGTCGGCGTATAAAGGAAGACCTGGGGGTTATCTGTTTTGACGACAGCATCCTTTTTCGCCTGGGAAGTCCAACTGTTACCGCGATTGTGCAACCCATCCGGGAAATGGGTCGGCAGGCTGTACGTATGATTATCGACATGATCCAGAAAAAACAGGACCAAGTAGTCAAGCAGACCTTTGCTCCCGTCATTGTGGAACGGGAATCCACATAAAATGAGAAGGGCCTGCAGTGTTGCTGCAGGCCCTTCCTATGAACTTCTCAACATGATCAGGATGCTGAACCGGATTGTTCTCCGTTGTTAT
>CAJBZC010000061.1 GCA_903959965.1 uncultured bacterium | reverse complement strand
TGCTCCACCGTTCCTTCATCTCCCCAGAGGATGCTGTTGTCTAGCTGCACGGATATTGGATAGGTAGTGATTCCCTGTCTTGTGCTATCCCAGTTCTGGACGGTGAAGACAGGATATTTGTGGGGAATCATCGCATTGGAGAAAGAGGCCACCGTGCAATGTCTGAAGAGGTATTGACCGCCCTTCAGCAGCAGGATGTTTCTGCCGCAGTTCGTCACCTGACAGTTTTCGGCTTCGATGGAACTGCCGGAACCCACGATGCCTGCTTCGTAGGCCTGATCGATGACTGATCGGTCCAGCACCAGTTTGGGTCGTCCGTTGACAGAGGGTTCATCTGCGACAATTCCGTTGTATGCATTGAGGATCCTTGCATGGACAAGGCGGTTATCGACACTGTTTGGCCGCAGGTAGATGCCGGGCCATGAGGCGGGTAGGTTTTTATAGCCTTCATCCAACCGGTCGCCTGTAAAAAGAACCGGTTCCGCCGCCGACCCCAGGGTTACGAGGCTTCCGTCCACTACGATGGGCGCATCCGCATGCAGGTAGATTCTGCTACCTGCCTCGATGGTCAGCCGGCTGTTTTTGGCGACCATCAATCCCCCGAGAATGACATACGGGAGTTTGCGGTCGAAGCGGGTATCCCCGTTAATGACGGCGTTGCGCAAAAATCGGGCGTTCTGCCCCCAGGCTTCGAGGATGACCGTCTGATTTCGACTTCCCAGTTCCACTATAAGGCTGTCGCGCACCAGAAAGGGATTGGTGGACAGATCCGGGTTCACCCTGACCGTGACGAATGCATAGATGCTGTCGCGGGCTTCGATCCTGATATCTCGAACGGCGGGGCCTGAAAAGCCGTCTATGTTGATCTGAAACATGGAACCGGCACCACCTGCCAGTCTGACGGACGGGATCTGTACGGCGTGATCTTCTAGATTCAGGATCAGGAAGCCGGTCGTCGCGGAGCCGGTCGTCGTGAAGACTGTATCGAAACGTATCGTATCTGCGAGGCATTTGACAGATTCCGGGCCCGCCGTCATGATTTCCGTCTTCCGGCAGGCACCGAAACAGATCACTAGGCAGCATGTCAACAACAGGATTCTGTTCATACGCCCCGAAAATACATCATCCCGTTTACTGTGTGGCATAGGCGATGGTGGCGATGTAGAGTTTTGCGGGCGACGCATCCAGGATGGTATGCGCACAGGCCTCGAGGCTGGCACCGGTGGTGATGACATCATCCACCAGCAGCAGGTGCTTACCGGTGATGCATTCAGGCCGGGAAAGGCTGAAACCTCCCGATAGATTGGTCCAGCGATCGAACCTGTTTTTTTTCGTTTGTGTATCCGTTTTACGCGTTCGGTGGACAACATCTTTCCAAACGGGTTTACCCGTGTGCATTGAAAATCCACGGCCGATGCATTCCGCCTGATTGTATCCCCGAAGTCGCTCTCTGTCAGCATGCAGCGGAATCGGGATCACCGCATCCAGCGGTCTGAAGCGGCCGGAACGGATCACGGCTTCTCCCAGGCTTCTTCCCAGGCTGATGCCAGCCTCCCGGTTGCCCTTGTATTTCAAGGAGTGGAGGATCCTCTGCATGGCCGATCCTCTGCTGAAGAAATAGAGACTACCAGCGGCATCTATCGGTGTACGCCCCCAGAATAGCATTTCCACGGGGTTTTGCGGCTGATGCAGGAAACCTGTCCGCGGAAGGTCGCTGAGGCATCGAAGACAGATGGATGCGCCGGAGACGGCCATTGCGCGTTCGCAACCCGGACAGCGATGTGGCCATAAAAGGGCGCCGGCATGATATAGCCATTGACGGGTGATGGATTGGACTTGCATCCGGCGAAGGTATTGCCGTCCGTAAGGGTGTGCCAGGGTGATGGCACGTCATCAGGAATGTATTTTTCAGGGTTCGGGCCGAGGTTTCCACCCTTTTTTCAGGGGAATAACAGCCGGTAGACATCCTCGACGGTGGCAACGGGAATGACTTCGATATTGCCCTGCCATCCTTCGGTCGCTTTTCTGTTGTATTTGCTGATGATGATCCGCTCAAATCCCAGTTTTTCCGCTTCTGAGATGCGTTGTTCTATCCTGTTTACGGCGCGGATCTCCCCGCTCAGTCCCACTTCCGCTGCAAAACTGGTCTTTTGTGAGAGCGGCAGGTCTTCGTAAGAAGAAAGCAGGGCGCAAACCATGGCCAGGTCTATGGAGGGGTCTTCTATCTTCAGCCCGCCGGCGATATTGACAAACACATCCTTCGTGCCGAAGTGAAATCCCCCTCTTTTTTCCAGTACGGCCAACAGCAGCTGGAGCCTGCGCAGGTCGAACCCGCTGGCGGTTCGTTGAGGGGTTCCATAGACAGATGGTGTGACAAGCGCCTGTACTTCGATCAGCAATGGCCTCAGGCCCTCCATGCCTGCGGCGATGCAGATGCCGCTCAGCGGTTCTTCTTTCTGATGGATGAGAATATCTGACGGATTGGCCACGGGCATCATACCGTCTGCGGTCATTTCATAGATCCCGAGCTCCGAGGTGGAACCGAATCTGTTTTTCGTAGTACGCAGGATGCGATAGGCATGGTGCCGGTCGCCTTCGAAATGCAGCACGGTATCCACCATATGCTCCAGGAGTTTGGGGCCTGCGATGGTACCGTCCTTGGTGATATGCCCGATCAGGAAGACGGGCGTTCGGGTTTCCTTTGCGAATCGCTGGAATTCAGCCGTGCACTCTCTGATCTGCGGAATGCTGCCCGGGGATGAGTCCAGAAAGGGCGATTGAAGGGTCTGTATTGAATCAATGATGACCAGTCCGGGTTTGACCTTTTTGATCTCCTGAAAGATTTCGCGGGTGGAGGTTTCGGTGAGCAGGTAAAAATCATCATGGCTGAGCCGAAGTCTGTTGGCCCTCATTTTTATCTGATGTTCGCTTTCTTCACCGGAGACGTATAGTGTCCGCATGTCCTGCATGCGCAGTGCGTCTTGCAGGAAAAGGGTGGATTTTCCGATACCCGGTTCTCCTGCGGCCAGCACCAGGCTGCCGGGCACGATGCCTCCTCCAAGCACCCGGTTCAGCTCCGGGTCGGTCGTTAGGATCCGCTCCTCTTCCTGCCACTGTACAGCATCCAGCGACATACTTTTGGCGGAAGAACCCATGACGCTCTCATCTCTCCAGGCATTTTTGTCTTTTTCATCACCCTTATGGATGATCTCTTCCGTGAAGCTGTTCCATGCCTGGCAGGCAGGGCATTTCCCCGTCCATTTTGCGGCTTCATAGCCGCACTCCTTGCAAAAAAATGCCTTTTTTACCTTGCTCATGCGATGCTTGCTTGCGTGATCTGATGGATGAGGGAAAAGGAACGCCAAAGCGGCTGATGCAAAGATATCTGTTCGGTGACTAAGCCTGGTGCTGGTGATGTATACCGATGAGAGGGGGGATGTATAAAATTGGAAAGGGCCGGAAGAATCCGGCCCTCGTCACTTACTAACCCATTAAATTCATGCACTAAATTACAAAGTCGGTACGGAAAACAAAATAAATTTTTCGGTTGTGTATAACTTGAGCTATGGCTTTGCCTTGGATCTTTATGTTAAAATAAACATAATCATTATGTATAATATATTGATATACATTATAAATTATTTTAAATTCATTTTTTTAAGGAAGTACGCAAGACCATGGGATGATACGGAATGCCAAAATGACATATAAATCTCGTTACATTACAGAAATGACAGCCCTGATCGTTTTGGCGATGAATTTGATGTAACATT
>CAJBZC010000060.1 GCA_903959965.1 uncultured bacterium | reverse complement strand
TGTAATTAGCGAATAGCATAGTGGTGGCTATCATGGTCATGATGATGGCCAGTCCGTAGGCAGCCTCCATCTTTGAAGACTCTTTGAAGTATAAAACGACGGCGATACATCCGGCGAAGATGATGCCATTGACGGCCGGGATGTAGAGTTGTCCTTTCTCCTCGGAGGGATATACGATCCTGAATTTCGGCCAGAGGTTGAGTCGCATGGCTTCACTGATCAGGGTGAAGGATCCGCTGACCATGGCCTGGCTGGCAATGATGGCGGCACTGGTGGCGACGATCACGCCGAAGATCACGAACCATTCTGGCATCAGGTCGTAAAAAGCGTTGATGGTAAGTTGTTCCTTAATGGCGGCTGTGATCTCCAATCCCTTGCGGTTGGCCAACAGATAGGAGCCCTGACCGAGATAGTTCAGCAGGAGGGTGGACTTGACGAAGATCCAGGAGATGCGGATGTTTCCGCGTCCGCAATGTCCAAGGTCGCTATACAGGGCTTCCGCACCGGTGGTACATAGAAAGACGGCGCCCATCAGCCATAAAGCATTCGGGTAGTCCTTTACAAAGTGCACGGCTTGCCAAGGGTTAAAGGCCTTGAAGATCCCGGGCTCATCTCCCAGGTGTATGATGCCGAGGACGGCGAGCATGCTGAACCAGACGGCCATTACGGGTCCGAACATCTTCCCAATGGATGCGGTACCGAACTGCTGCATGAAGAAGAACACTGTCATGATGCCCAGGACGATGTAGACGATGGTCTCCGTAGCGATGTTGTGCAGTGACGGGATGTTTTTCAGACCTTCCACGGCGGATGTGATGGAGATAGGCGGGGTGATGATGCCGTCTGCCAGCACCGAGGCTCCTCCGATCATGGCGGGTACGACCAGCCATTTACGTCTTCTTCGGACCAGCGCGTAGAGGGCGAAGATTCCGCCTTCTCCCCGGTTGTCGGCCCGCAACACCATGATCACGTACTTGACGGTGGTCTGGAGGGTCAGGGTCCAGATGATGCATGAAAGGCTGCCGATGATCAGGTCTTCGGTAATGACCCGGTCGCTGATGATGGCATTAAATACGTACAGCGGGGAGGTTCCGATATCACCATAAATGATACCCAGGGCAATGAGCAGGCCCGCGCCTGTCACCCTGTTCACATGTTTCGCCACGGTGGGAGGTAATTATTCGTTTCGGAGAGATTGTAATGACAAAGGTATATGGAAAACCTATTCTCCTGCAACCATTTCACATCATTATACGTTCCGTTAAAATCAGGCTGAAACGTCCTTCATTCTGATCCGTATCGGATAACTTGGGCTTCAATGCGTAATTTTATCACTTAAACACAAATCATGCGGACATCCATCCTTTTCATGGTGCTACTGGTGTGGGCGACGGCTCTCCAGGCCCAGCGGATCTCCTATACAGATATTGATCGCGACGACTACCGTCAGATGAATTTCGAGATCATCGGAAAAGTGGGCGGGAATATCAACATCTATAAGAATTTCAGAAATAAGAATGACATATCTGTTTACGATGCAGATATGAAACTGAAGGACAAAGTTAATCTGACGGTGTTACCGGATCGTGTTTCCAATGTCGATTTCATTGCCTATCCGGACCATTACTATATGGTCTACCAGTACCAGAAAAAGAACGTGGTCTTTTTTGCTGCGGTGAAACTCAACGGTGATGCCAAGATGCTGGCGGATCCGGTCGTGCTGGATACATCACATCTCGAAACAAACAACGAGATCAAGGTCTATTCGATGATCTACAGTGAAAATAAGCAACGGATCATGGTCTACAAGATGAGCCGTCGTCAGGAGCGCTTGTACGTACTCACCACCCTGTTATACGACCGGGATCTCAATCTCCAGCGCAAGAGTGTGGTGGTCACCCCTCCCCAGCCCAGAGACGGGATCTTCAATGATTTTGTGTTAGATAACGACGGGGATCTGGCCTTCGGCAGCAGCACGCAGTCGGGCAACCATGACTATATCACCCGTTTCCATCTGATCGTCAAGAAGGCGGCAGAGGATACCCTGGTGATTTCCGAGATCCCCTTGCGGGAATTCGTGCTGGACGAAGTCAAGATCAAGGCGGACAATTACAATAAAAGGTTTCTGCTCACCTCTTTCTACTATGCCCAGAAGCGGGGCAATATTGACGGGTTGATGAGTATGGTATGGGATAAGCCGGCCAACCGTCAGCATGCGGCTTATCGCTTCCCGTTCAATGATACCTTGCGTTCGGATGCCCGTTCAGACAACACATCCCTAAAGATGGCCTTCAATGATTATTTCATCCGTCAGGTCATACCTACCCGGGATGGCGGGTTTGCGGTCATCGGGGAACTCTATTACACGAGTTCCAGGTCGGGAGGCTGGAACAGATTTGATTATCTGTACGGGGGCATGGGTATGGGCATGATGCCATACAACTATTATTTCTCGCCTTATTCCTCCTTAAATCAGTGGCGTTGGGCAGATCCCTGGAACAGGTGGGGCAGCAATACGCTGGTGCGCCATGTTTCAGAGAATGTCATGGTCTTTTATTTCAATCCCGATGGAAAACTGCAGTGGAGCAACGTGGTAAGGAAGAAGCAGTTTGACGATAATTCTGACATTCTGTTGTCATATCTTCTGTTCAACACCGGCAGCGAGATCCGTTTTCTCTTCAATCAGCTAGAGCGTCGTGAGCAGATCCTGAACAGCGTAACCCTGAATGCCGAAGGCCGGATGAAAAGAGACCCTACGCTTAAGGGACTCGACAGAAATTACGAGTTCATGCCGAGGTATGGAAAGCAAACGGGGCCCAGAGAGCTGGTCATACCCTGCATGAACCGTAACTATATCTGTTTCGCGAAGCTGGACTTCTAACAATTCCCATGATCGGATTATTCAGAAGTCAGCATCCTTTAACCGTCGTACTCCTGTTTTTCTATGGCCTGGCTCTTCGTACGGCGGCTTTTTTGAGTCCCAGCGCCCCACTGCGCTCGGAGGGAGACGGTTATCTATATGATCTGGTCGCAGATGGCATCACTAAGGCCTTCAAATCCACTCCCGCTTTTTATCCGCTGATCGCATATGGGGTCGTTTTCCTGCAGGCGCTGATGCTGAATGCGCAAATGGAAAAGGACAAACTGATTGCCCGCGTTGGCTTCATGCCCGCCATGTCTTATCTGCTGGTTACGGCGCTTCTTCCTGACTGGTGGAACTTGTCTGCTGTCATGATAAGTGCCACCCTGCTCATCCGGGTCTGGGGTGACATGAACCGTGTTTTTAACGCCCGTCGGCCGGGGGATATCATTTTCAATGCCGGTGTCCTGATCGGTTTGTCAGCGCTTATACATTTTCCGTCCATTCTGTTCGGTTTATTCATTTTTGTGGCACCTGCGATCATGGGAACTCCGAGGTTCCGTGACTGGATCTCTGCGTTGGCCGGCCTGCTGATGCCTTTCTACTTCTTTCTCTCCTGGGTTTACCTGTCATCCCGATGGGGGAAAGTTGACCTTGCGCCCGGTATGCGACTTCACTGGCCGATACTGCATATTGAGCCTATGACCTGGGTTTCCTTGTGTATGCTTGTGATCCCATTTCTGTGGGGGGTGGGCGCCTTGAACAGGCAGATTCCCAGGATGCTGATTCGCAACCGAAAGATCTGGACACTATTGTATGTTTATCTCTCATTCGGCATCCTGATTTCTTTCTGGGGTCGCGGATCGGGGGTCGGATCTTTGTATGTCGGATTCATTCCCATCGCTGCATTCCATGCTGTCGTTTATGAACATGCCGGTCGGCCTTGGATGGCAAGGCTGTTGCATCTCATGACCATTTTTGCCATCATCGGATGGAATTACCTTGTTCTGCACAAGTAGCCGTACCTTTGATCTTTCGAAAAACGATCATCACATGAAATTCGGGGTAGTGGTGTTTCCCGGGTCGAATTGCGACCGAGACATGATTTGGGCGCTAAGGAACGACCTGGGTCAGGAAGTCATTGAGTTATGGCACAAGGACCGGGATCTCTCGGCCTTCAGCACAGAAGATTGCATTGTGCTTCCGGGTGGATTTTCTTTTGGAGATTACCTCAGGTGTGGTGCCATCGCGCGATTCAGCCCGATGATGCAATCGGTGATATCTTTTGCCGAGCGCGGGGGTAAAGTACTTGGGGTGTGCAACGGCTTCCAGATCTTGTGTGAGTCGGGGCTGTTGCCCGGTGTATTGCTCCGAAATGCAAACATGCAATTCGTGTGTCGTAATGTACACATCAAGGGGACTGATGGAGGGGTACATATGATCCCTGTAGCTCACGGGGAGGGGCGCTATCATGCAGATGAGGCGACCCTGGATGCGCTGGAGGCGCAAGGACAGGTCATTTACAAATATTCGAATGCCGAAGGCAATACGGGGGGAGATGCCAATCCCAATGGAGCTTCTCGTGACATAGCCGGCATTTGCAATGCAGGCAGGAATGTTTTTGGAATGATGCCTCACCCTGAACGGGCTTGCAGTCCGGAACTGGGCAACACTGACGGCCTGGCCGTCTTCCGTTCCCTTTTCGGCATTGTCTGATTCTACTGGTGCTTGTCTGCCGAAAACTTAACAGCTCATTGACAGCCTGAATCAGACGCAGACAATGGCCCTGTCCAGCCATTGCCTGCGTCCGGTATTAGTTAGAGGGAAATTTTCTTTTCGTTCATCATCTTACGCAGATTGATGAGGCCGTAGCGCATGCGACCGAGGGCTGTGTTGATGCTGCAGTTTGTCAGTGCTGCGATCTCCTTGAAACTCAGTTCGGCGTAATGTCGGAGGATGATTACCTCCCGTTGATCCGCGGGGAGCATTTCTATCATACGGCGAATGCGATCATGACTCTGGCGCTGCATTACTTTCCGGTCGATGCCCTCTTCACTCATGTTCAGCATCTCGAAGATGTCATGATCCTCGCTGCTGCGTACCGTTGGAGTACGTTTCACCTTTCTGAAATGATCAACGCAGAGATTGTGGGCGATCCGCATGGCCCAGGGCAGGAACTTACCTTCTTCCGTATATCTTCCGCTTCGTACCGTATCTATTACACGTATGAATACGTCCTGGAAGATGTCCTCGGCCAGATACTTATCTTTTACCAGTAGAAAGATGGACGTGAAGATCTTATCCTTGTGACGATTGAAGATCATCTCCAGGGCTTCAGATTCTCCGTCGATGAACAGATGGATCAGTTGCTGGTCGGTTAGTTGTGTGAGCGCGCGCATGGACAGTTTGGTTTTTGTCGGTTTTGGATTTCAGTGGCCAATATCCGGATGACATCAAATACTGTTGAGAGCGTGTCCGTCCGACAGGATTTTGTGTTGTTTTTCAGGATATTGGACGACGAAAATAAATGTTAAATCGAAGCGTCAAATTTTTTTTAGCTTATATTTTTATCATTTTAAAGAAAGTTTAAAAAACGGCAAAAGCCACGTCTGTCAAGGGTTTCAGGCGATGCGTAAAACCCCTTTTATCGATCACGTAGATTTACCATACACGAAAAGCATTGATGTAAAATGGCGAAAACCCCGACCAGCAAGGGACGCAGCCGGAAAGCCGGAAATAGTACGATCACCGAGGGGATCGTGATACACGGAGCGCGTGTGCACAACCTCAGAAATGTACACGTAGAAATACCCAGGGGAAAATTCATAGTAGTTACGGGGGTTTCCGGTTCGGGAAAGTCCTCGCTTACCATTGACACTTTATACGCAGAAGGGCAGAGAAGGTATGCAGAAAGCCTCAGCGCCTATGCCCGGCAGTTCCTGATGCGGATGGACAAACCCGATGTGGATCATATACATGGGTTGTGTCCGGCCATCGCCATCGAGCAGAAAGTCATCACCAGGACGCCCAGGTCCACCGTAGGATCCATGACGGAGATCTACGATTATCTCCGACTTCTCTTTGCGAGGGTTGGGCGCACCATCTCCCCAGTATCGGGTCGTGAGGTGCGCAAGGATGATGTTGGAGATGTGGTCCGGGCCATCAATGAGCTCCCAGAGGGCTCCAGGGCCTATCTGCTTGTGCCCTTTCGGACCGGAGCGGGTCGGATTCCTGCCGAGGAACTAGGTATCCTCATGCAAAAGGGCTTCTCCCGGATCTACGATCTGCATGCTAATGGACTGACCCGCATCGAAGAACTACAGTTGCTTCCCGATTGGATACCTTCCCGCGACACTTATGTATTGGTGGACAGGCTGGTGGTACGCACATTTGACGAGGATGATCTTCATCGGATCGCGGACTCCGTTGGAACGGCGTTTTATGAAGGGGAGGGTGATCTGTTCCTTCAGGTCGATGAGTCGCGCCTGTTACATTTCTCGCAGCGATTTGAACTCGACGGCATCCGGTTCGAGGAGCCTGTGCCCAATCTCTTTTCCTTCAATAATCCATATGGTGCATGTCCCGTCTGCGAGGGCTTTTCACAGGTACTGGGCATCGACCCCAACCTGGTGATACCAGACACAAGGCTGAGCGTGTATGAAGGCGCTGTAGCGCCCTGGAAGGGTGATAAGCTTGGCCAGTGGCGCGACCAGTTCATCCGCGGGGCTAAGCACACGGGTTTCCCCGTCCATCGACCGGTGGTGGATCTCACACCCGACCAGTATACAATGCTCTGGAAGGGTAATGCATATGTGGATGGTATCGATGCGTTTTTCAGGGAGGTGGAGCAGAATCTCTACAAGGTGCAGTATCGCGTGCTGCTCTCGCGCTACCGCGGACGGACCACGTGTCAGACCTGTGGTGGATACCGGCTTCGACCCGAAGCGCTGTATGTGAAAGTTGGAGGCGCCCATATCGGAGAACTCTGCGCCATGCAGGTATGCGATCTGGAGGCCTGGTTTGATCGACTCACCCTGACCGATCATGAGGAGCAGATCGCCCGCCGGATTTTACTGGAGATCCGGCAACGAATCTCGACCCTGCTGGATGTGGGTTTGGGTTATCTTACCCTCACCCGGCTCGCCAACAGCCTCAGCGGTGGAGAAAGTCAGCGAATACAGCTGACCCGAAGCCTGGGCAGCAACCTGACAGACTCGCTGTACATCCTCGACGAGCCTTCCATCGGCCTGCACCCGCGTGATACGCACCGGCTGATCGGCGTGCTGAAGCATCTCCGGGATCTGGACAACACCGTTGTCGTGGTTGAGCACGACGAACAGATGATGCGGGAGGCTGATCACATCATCGACATGGGTCCGCTGGCCAGCCACCAGGGCGGGGAGGTGGTCGCTGAAGGAGATTATCAGGCCATCATATCGAATAAACGCAGCCTTACGGGAAAATATCTGCGTGGAGAACTCGAGATCCGCCCGCCCGCCAAACCCAGAACCTGGTCGAAGTCCATCCTCGTAGAAGGTGCCCGACAGCACAATCTGCGCAACCTTGATGTACGGATTCCGCTTCAGGTACTCTGTGTGATTTGTGGGGTCAGTGGTAGTGGAAAGACGACCCTCGTGAAACAGGTGCTTCATCCGGCGTTGCAGAAACTTAAGACGGGCGTGGCTGAAAAGGTAGGCCTACACCATGCGTTGGGCGGTGATCTTGATGGTTTCTCCCAGATCGAGATGGTGGATCAGAACCCGATCGGGAAGTCGTCGCGCAGCAATCCCGTGACCTATGTCAAGGCCTGGGATGAGGTCAGGGATCTTTTTTCCCGTCAGCCGCTCAGTAAGATGCGTGGCTATCAGCCGAAGCATTTCTCTTTTAATGTTGATGGCGGCCGGTGTGATGCGTGCAAGGGTGAGGGCGAGCAGGTGGTGGAGATGCAGTTCCTGGCCGATGTGCATCTGACCTGCGAGGCCTGCAAGGGTCGGAGGTTCCGGGAGGAGGTGCTTGAAGTACGGTATCTCGACCAGAATATCCACGATCTGCTGGAGATGTCTGTGGAGGATGCGATCTCTTTTTTCAAGGACGAACCCGATATCGCCAAAAAACTGAAGCCGCTGAGTGATGTGGGACTGGGATACGTGAAGCTCGGACAGTCGAGCGACACGTTGTCGGGCGGTGAGGCGCAACGTGTGAAGCTGGCGTCATTCCTGGGGCGTGGCCGTGCGCAGGAAAAGATCCTGTTCATATTTGACGAACCCACGACAGGGCTTCATTTTCATGATATCACCAAGTTGCTGGCTTCGATGAACGCGCTGATCGATCAGGGACATTCGGTGATCGTGATCGAGCATAACATCGATGTGATCCGTTCTGCTGACTGGGTCATTGAACTTGGTCCGGAAGCAGGTGAAGGTGGGGGGCAGCTTGTTTATGCGGGATTACCTTCCGGGCTAAAGGACTGTGCTGATTCTACTACGGGCCGTTTCATGTAGAGATTACATTAATACAAAAGCCATCCCTGGATTAAGTCTTGGGATGGCTTTTATGTATCTCCGTATGATCTGTCTGCACTTTCTATCGTAATCTATCCAGGCTTTTGATGAGGGCCTCATCCTTTCGAATGCCGATGAAGGCCAGGATGAAGCAGATCATGATGATCACAGGCATCAGTGCTCCGAACTGCCAAAGGCCTGAGGCCGGTGCAAGGGTCTTGCGGATTTCCTCCACCTGTATCACTTCCAGGGCCAGCATGCCGGCGGATATCAGGCTTGCACCCAGGCAGAGTTTCTTTTGCAACGGTCGGTTTCGGAACAGAACTATCGATCCGATGGAGATCAGTACCGAGAGGGTAATGAGCATCATCATCAGCAGGCTTTCCGGTGCCAGGTAGGGCGTGGGTTGAGCGTCCACTGTTTGTCGATACTCCCACAGTGGCAGGCGGTACATGAGTGCCGATGCACCGGCTGCGAGGAGGAGCCACAATGTCTGTATGCGTTGTATCAAGTCCAGATTAGTTTAGGTGTTTGTGAAGGGTTGGACGGAAATGTCAGCCCAGTTCCGGATACAGCGGGAATGCCTGCATCATTGCTTTCACTTCGGAACGGACGGCCAGTATTTCCTGTTCGTTGTCGGGTTGCATGATGACCCGATCGATCAGTCCTGCGATGGTCTCCATGTCCGCCTCCTTCAATCCCCGGGTGGTGATGGCGGGTACGCCCACGCGCATGCCGGAGGTGACGAACGGGCTTTTGTCATCGAAGGGTACTGAATTCTTATTGAGCGTGATATGTGCACGGTCGAGGGTTTCCTGGGCCTTTTTACCGGTGATATTCTTATTCCGGAGATCGATCAGCATCAGGTGGTTGTCGGTGCCTCCGCTGATGAGGTGGTATCCGCGTGAAACGAAAGCGGCGGCCATGGCCTGTGCGTTGCGTTGCACTTGTTGCTGGTACACGAGGAACTCTTCTGTCAGGATCTCACCAAAGGCGATGGCCTTTGCGGCGATCACATGTTCGAGTGGTCCGCCCTGCATGCCCGGGAAAACCGCGAGGTCCAGCAGTGCGCTCATCGACCTGAGATTTCCTTTGGGGTCTTTGATGCCGAAGGGGTTCTCGAAGTCGTGGCGCATCATGATGACCCCGCCGCGAGGTCCGCGCAGGGTCTTATGTGTGGTCGAGGTAACGATATGACAGTGGTCGAATGGATCGTTCAGCAGACCCTTGGCGATGAGGCCTGCTGGATGGGCGATATCGGCCAGGACGAGTGCTCCGATCTCATCGGCGACCGCCCGGATGCGGGCATAATCCCAGTCGCGGCTGTAGGCGGATGCGCCGCAGATGATCATGCGGGGTTTTTCTGTCCGGGCAATCTGTTCAAGCTGTTCGTAATCCACCAGGCCTGTTTCGCGATCTACGCCGTAATGGAAGGCCTGGTAGTATTTTCCGGTGAAGTTGGCCGGACTGCCGTGGGTGAGGTGTCCGCCCATGCTGAGGTTTAGACCCAGGATCTTGTCCCCCGGCTTCAGGCAGGCAAGGAAAACGGCGGCGTTGGCCTGAGCGCCGCTATGGGGTTGTACGTTGGCCCAGGTTGCATTGAAGACTTGCTTGAGCCGGTCTATTGCGAGCTGTTCAATGACGTCCACCACTTCGCATCCGCCGTAGTAGCGCTTTCCGGGATATCCTTCAGCGTATTTGTTGGTGGCCACGGAGCCCATGGCCTGCATGACCTGCTGGGAGGTGAAGTTCTCTGAAGCGATGAGCTCAATACCTTCACGCTGTCTGAGGAGTTCTCTGTTGAGCAGATCGAAGATGGCCGTATCTCTTTGCATGGGTGGAATTTTGCGCAAAAATAGGCCACCCTGTCCGAACTGGCAATGAATGATTGGATCCGGGCATCCCTTGTTCTTTCTTTTTTTCACTACTTTCACATTCCATTCAACGACCCGCAAGCGCATGAAAGCCATCATACCCGTTGCCGGTGCCGGTACCAAGCTCAGGCCACATACCTACACCCAGCCTAAGGCGCTGATCCCGTTGGCGGGCAGGACCCTGCTCAGCATCATTATAGATCAGCTCCGCGAGGGAGGCATCCGCGAATTCATATTGATCGTTGGGCATCTGGGAGATAAGATCCAGGATTTCGTTCAGGTCAACTATCCCGATCTCGATTGCAAATTTGTTCATCAATCAGACCGCTGCGGCCTGGGGCACGCCATCTGGCTCACCCGTGAGGACGTGGGGGATGATGAAATCCTGATTGCCCTTGGGGATACCATCTGCGAGTATGATGTGAAGGAACTGTTGGCGATTGAAGGATCTGTCCTTGGTGTGAAGAAGGTAGACGATCCCCGATCTTTCGGGGTGGCGGAAATCGATGAGGAAGGTTCGATCAACCGGGTGGTGGAGAAGCCGCAGATCCCGAAATCGAACATGGCGCTGGTGGGATTGTACAAGATCCATGAGACGCGGATGCTGTTCGAATGCCTGGATTCGAATCTGCGGGAGGGAAAGACCAATCGCGACGAGTATAGCCTGACGGATGCGCTTGACTGCATGATACATCGAGGGGCCGGTTTCCGCCCCTTCCGCGTCAACAACTGGTTCGACTGCGGCAAGAAAGAATCTCTGCTCGAAAGTAACGCTACCCTCCTCAAAAAACTGGGTGGTGATATATCCCCGGATCATTTGTTCGAGAACGTGATCATTATTCCTCCGGTGAGCATTGCCAGGGGATGCGAGATCCGAAATACGATCATTGGTCCCAATGTCGCCATAGGAGAGCGTACTGTGATCAATTACTCCATTGTGCGGGATTCGATCATTGGATCCTTTTCCAAATTATTTGATGTGGTGCTCAACGATTCGCTGATCGGCAGCGACACGGAGATCAAGGGTGAAACCCGCACGCTCAACATCGGAGACAATACCGAGATCGATCTGGGTTAGGGATTACCGTTAGTGCTTGATTCATCCCCCATCCTGCAGGATCGTGCAAGAAATCCTTTAGGAATGCTACCATACATGTTGTCGACAACCTTTGAATAAGGCTCAGGCATAAAAAAAGATATCCCGCTTTCGCGGGATACCGGGGTTCAAAACAACTGAAAACCAAAAATTTTTCAGGATCTTTTATGCATAGCGTTTTTTCTGTTGGCCAGCATCGCCGATTGTATTTCGGTGTCGATCTGCCATTCGTTTAATTGGCTCAGAATCATTTTGCGCAAGGTCATGTTTGGCTGTTCAGGCTTCACATCTCCTGTCAACTCCGAGCTCGCTTTACGGGGCTGCTGGCCGGAGGGCAGATGATGTTCCTGTCCACTTTCGGGTCGTTGCATCATTTTCACAAGGGTTTGGTACGGTACATATAAAACGGCCCCTTGTTTCCTTTTAGTATGACAATTCGTTCATAAAAAAATATCACATATCCAATAGTCTGTCATTCAAATGTCAAGGGTTCATTTTTTTTAAATTTTTCCAACCATCTGCTCCGGCACTACCCATTCATCAAATTCTTCCGGGGTGACGTATCCGAGCCGCACCGCCATTTCCTTGAGGGTGGTTCCTTCCTTGTGGGCTTTCTGGGCGATCTCTGCCGCCTTGTAGTACCCGATCTTCGTATTCAGGGAGGTGACCAGCATCAGGGAGTTCTCTACGTGTTTACGGATGTTGGCCTCGATTGGTTGTATGCCTGTGGCGCACTTGTCATTGAAACTCACGCAACCGTCTCCGATCAATCGGGCGCTGTGCAGGAAGTTGTAGATCATCATGGGCTTGAAGACATTGAGTTCGAAATGTCCGTTGGCCCCGCCGATGTTGATGGCCACGTCATTTCCGAGCACTTGTGCCGAGATCATGGTCAGTGCCTCGCATTGGGTGGGGTTGACCTTGCCGGGCATGATCGAGGATCCGGGTTCGTTGTCCGGGATGAAGATCTCACCGATGCCACTGCGCGGGCCGGAGGAGAGCATGCGGATATCATTGGCGATCTTCATCAGGCTGACGGCTACGGTCTTGAGGGCTCCGTGGGCCTCCACTATGGCGTCATGGGCGGCCAGTGCCTCAAACTTGTTTTCTGCGCTGACAAAGGGCAGGCCTGTCAGATTGGCGATGTGTCGGGCCACGTTATCAGCATATCCGTCGGGCGTGTTGATGCCGGTTCCGACAGCAGTACCACCCAGGGCGAGTTCCGACAGGTGAGAAAGGGTGTTTTGGATTGCCCGGATGCCGTGATCCAATTGTGATACATATCCGCTGAATTCCTGGCCCAGCGTCAGTGGAGTGGCGTCCATGAAATGGGTGCGGCCGATCTTGACGACCTTCATGAAGGCCCGGCTTTTTTCCGCGAGGGTGTTGCGCAGTTTTTCGATCCCCGGCAGGGTGGTCTTGAGGATGATCTCGTAGGCGGCGATGTGCATGGCCGTGGGGAAGGTGTCGTTGGACGACTGCGACTTGTTCACATCATCGTTCGGGTGTAAGAACTTATCCTTATCGGTCAGGCTGCCGCCCTTGATGACATGGCCCCGGTAGGCGACTACTTCGTTGACGTTCATGTTGCTCTGCGTGCCGCTGCCGGTCTGCCAGACGACGAGGGGGAATGCATCGGCGAGTTTGCCTTCCAGGATCTCATCACAGACGAGTCCGATCAGCTCGCATTTTTCTTTGGGGAGAATGCCCGCTTCCATATTGGTGATGGCCGCCGCCTTTTTGAGGAAGGCAAAAGCGCGGATGATCTCTTTGGGCATCCGGTTGATGTCCTGGGCGATCCTGAAATTGTCGATGCTGCGCTGTGTTTGTGCACCAAAGTACGCGTCAACGGGCACTTTCACTTCGCCCATCGTGTCTTTTTCGATCCTGTAATCCATGATGACTGTATTTGATATTTATTTTCCCCGTTCAATGGCCGGGAAAGATTGGCTTTCTTTTTTCGAGGAAGGCTGTTACGCCCTCTTTCATGTCTTCGGTACCAAAACAGCCCCTGAACCTATCGACTTCGACGGCGTATCCGTCTACATCATTTACGGCTGCCGCATTTACGGCCGCAATGGCCTGTCCCACAGCCACCGGGGATTTCGACAGGATGGTCAGCAGGATGCCTCGTGCAGTTTCCAGCAGCATTTCAGGTGTGGTAACATGATTGACCAGGCCGATCCGGTGGGCTTCCGCTGCATCGATCATCCCTCCGCTGAGGATCAGCTCCATGGCGCGTCCCAGGCCGATGAGCCGGGGCAGCCGTTGTGTACCTCCATAACCGGGGATGATGCCGAGGTTGACTTCGGGTTGTCCGAAGCGGGCATTATCAGACGCGAGCCTGAAATGACAGCTCATGGCCAGTTCGCAGCCTCCGCCCAGTGCGAATCCGTTTACGGCAGCTACGAAGGGTTTGGGGCAACTTTCGATCCGGAAGAACAGATCCTGTCCGCGTTTCGCCAGCGCGGCTCCTTCATCGGGACTTGCCTGCAGGAACTCGGAGATATCCGCCCCCGCAACGAAGGCCTTTGGACCGGCTCCGGTGAGCAGCACTGCCCTGATCTCAGGATCGGACATCACAAGATCCATCAGGCGGTCGAGATCCGCCAGCACCATGTGGTTCAGGGCGTTCAACTTGTCGGGACGGTTGACCGTCACCGTCAGGATCCCTTGTTCCAAATCCGTCAGCAGGGTTTCGTATGTCATATCTCCGGTTATGCGTGATCGTTATGAAGGACTCTTCATTCAGGTCTTCTGATGGCTACCTGCTCCCGAATATAGGCGGCGATGCCGGACATCGGCGTGCCGGGTTCAAACAGTGTACCTACCCCCAATTCCGTAAGGCTTTTCATGTCATCCACCGGTATGATGCCCCCTCCTGTTAGCAATACGTCATCCATTCCTTTTTCACGCATCAGGGTTATCACCCTGGGGAATACGGTCATGTGCGCGCCGGAGAGTATGCTGATGCCGATGGCATCGACATCTTCCTGCAGGGCGGTATTGACCACCATTTCCGGTGTCTGACGGAGTCCGGTGTAAATCACTTCCATGCCTGCGTCGCGCAGGGCGCTGGCGATGACCTTGGCGCCACGGTCGTGGCCGTCGAGGCCTACTTTGGCAATGAGGACGCGGATGGGCCTGTCCATGGGGAAGATTTGAATGCGAAATTAATATAATACGGATTGGTCGGTCATGATAGGGGTCAGTCTGTGCTGTTCAGGGCTGAGAGCATCCTCCGGATGCGTGATGTGGTTTCTTCCTGACCGATCATGGCGGCGATCTCGAAGACCGGTGGGCCGAATTTTCCGCCGACGAGCATCACCCGCAGGGGCAGTTGCAGTTCTCCCGGCTTAATGCCGCCTGCGGCAGCGGCCTGCTTGAAATCGGCTTCTATGGTCGGCGTATCCCAGGCGGGTAGGGATATCAGGCCAGACGCCCACTGGGTGAACCATGCTTGTTTTTCGGGTGTCCATTTTGGCCTGACCGATTCCAGGTCCCATTGAACGGGCGCCTTGAAAAAATAGCCCGTCTGTTCCACGAAATCCGTCATGAGCGTGCATCGTTCTTTTACCATGGGGATCACCTGCTTCAAGATATCTATGTTCGCCTGGATACCGGCCGCTTCCAGGCAGGCGGCCACGTCGGGGAGCAGTCGTTCTGTTTCTGACCGCTTGATCCATTCCTGATTGAACCATTTGGCCTTTTCAAAATCAAATTTTGCGCCTCCCTTGTGGATGCGATCCATGGAGAAACCCGAGCAGAGTTCGTCGATCGACATGATCTCCCGTCCGCTGCCGTCGTTCCAGCCCAGGAGGGCGTGCAGGTTGACGACTGCCTCTGGCATGAAGCCCATTTCCCGGAAGCCACGGGTCAGTTCATCACTTTTGGGGTCTTTCCAGTTCATGGCAAAGACCGGGAAGCCGAGCCGGTCGCCATCGCGCTTGCTGAGCTTGCCATGTCCGTCGGGTTTCAGGATGAGGGGCAGGTGCGCCCATTGGGGCATCTGTGCCACCCAACCCAGGTATTTCCATAATAAAAGGTGAACGGGGGCCGAGGGCAGCCATTCTTCACCGCGGAACGCGTGGGTGATACCCATCAGGTAATCATCCACGACGACAGCCAGGTGGTAGGTGGGCATCCCATCAGCCTTCAGCAGTACTTTGTCGTCTACTGTACCTGTTTGAAATTGCACGCTTCCCCGGATCATGTCTTCGAATTCTATCGTTTCATCTTCCGGCATCCGGATCCGGATGACATGGGGTATTCCGTCTGCCAGGCGCTTCGCCACTTCTTCGGAAGTCAGTGTAAGCGAATTACACATGGACATACGGACGCGGCTATCATATTGCGGGGAAGGATTGGATTCGGTCCGATGCCTGTCGCGCATATCTTCGAGTTCGGCCGAGGTGTCGAATGCATAATACGCATAACCGTATACGACCAGTTGCTCTGCGTATTGGCGGTAGATCGCTTTGCGTTCGCTTTGGCGATAGGGGCCGACCGGTCCGCCGGCTTCCGGACTCTCATCCGGCTGGAGGCCGCACCAGCGCAGGCAGTCCATGATGTATTGTTCTGCGCCGTGCACGAAGCGGGTCTGATCGGTGTCTTCGATGCGGAGGATGAAGTCTCCGCCGTGCTGTCGGGCGAAGAGATAATTATAAAGGACGGTGCGGACACCGCCCAGGTGGAGTCCGCCGGTGGGACTGGGTGCGAAGCGGACCCTGACTTTCTTGGGATTCATGCCGCAAAGATAGGCAAGAAGCGGCAGGGGAGGGCGTTGGCGGCGGCATCTCATCAATTCCGATATCTTTGGATATGTTCTATCTGATCACTACGCCCCGGTGGGTTCGCCGATTTTTTCCGGGATGTATCTGGGAGATCAAGGAGACCCGCCCGGTCGTTTATTTAACCTTCGATGACGGTCCCGATCCTGAGGTGACGCCGTTTGTGCTGGACGTGCTGCGTGACCATGATATGCGTGCCACTTTTTTCTGCATCGGAAAGAATGTGGAAGCGCATCCGGACTTATATGCCCGCATCCTAAGTGAGGGACATCGGACCGGCAATCACACCCATCATCACCTCAATGGTTGGAAGACAGAAGACAATGTATATCTGGATGACATCTCCAAAGCCGGGCGGCTCATTTCATCCGATCTGTTCCGGCCTCCCTATGGCCGGATTGGTCGGGGTCAACTTGGCAGATTGAAAAGGGAGCCGTTTCCGATGCGACCTGTCATGTGGTCAGTACTGAGCGGCGATTTCGATCCAAAGATCAGTCCCGCTCGTTGTGTTCGAAACGTCGTTGAACATGCCCGGCCCGGATCGATCATCACTTTTCATGACAGTCAGAAAGCGTTTCCTGTGTTAAGGGAGGCCCTTCCGGTGATCCTGGACATTTTTCGTAGCAATGGATGGGAAGGGGAGGGGATATCGTAAAAATACGATTTTTCGCACCCGGTGGATACAGGCAAAAAAATGGGCCTGGGTGGAAACCCTGGCCCGTGTTTAATCCGTACCCTATGAAAACTAGGATGTAAGTTATACGAAATTTCCAATCTGGCAAATTTTCATTCGAATTCTTCGTCCTTTTTTTAAGATGTCAATATGATTGATTTTAAACCAATTGTAGTTTTTGTTCAACCTTTATCCCCCCGTAAATCTTCGATAATCAATGGTTTGTGTGAGGGCCTGTAAGTTTGAAAAAAATCGTAAAATTACGATGCTCTCTTGGTCTGATACAGGTAAAGCTATGTCTGTATTGACTTTTATCGCATTGGTAGCTCATCGTAAAAATACGGTTTTTGCCTACTCGTTCCGATGGCTGATCTTTGTAGAATGGAAGCCATCCAGCCGATCATAGACACGCACGCACATATCTATCTCGATCAGTTTGGTTCCGATCTCTCCGAGATGCTTGACCGTGCACGGGCGGCCGGTGTAGTGCGGATCTACATGCCTGCGATCGCTTCAGCAGATATCCCGGACCTGTTGCGAACGGAGGAGGAATATCCCGGCTTTTGTCGTGCGATGATGGGTTTACATCCATGTTATGTGGGTGAGGATTACAAAAAGGAACTCGATATTGTGTCGGAATGGTTCTCGAAGCGGCCGTTTGCGGCGGTGGGTGAAGTGGGACTGGATTTTCACTGGGATCTGATACATGTGGAGGCGCAGCGGGAGGCTTTTTCCACGCAGGTGGGCTGGGCAGCGGAGCTGGGGTTACCCGTGGTGATCCATTCCCGTAAATCGACCGATGCCTGCATATCCATCATTCGGCAACTTCAGGATGGTCGGTTGAAGGGGATCTTTCATTGTTTTTCGGGCACGGCTGAAGAAGCAAGGGAGATCATTGACCTGGGTTTTCATCTGGGCATCGGCGGGGTATTGACCTACAAGAACGGTGGACTGGCTCCGGTGATTGAAGCGGTTGGGCTGGATCGTGTGGTGCTGGAAACGGATGCGCCCTACCTGACCCCTGTGCCATTCCGGGGGAAGCGCAACGAGCCTGCGCATCTGCGGTTGATCGCGCAGCGATTATCGGAGATGACGGGTTTATCAACCGAAGAAGTCTCCTCGATCACGACCCGTAATGCCTTGACGGTTTTCGGAGCGTAGTCCCTTTTCAGTCGGAATCCTGCTCTTTGCGAAGGATCTGGATGTCTTGAAAAATCCTGTCCATTTCCACCCGGAGGGTGCCGTTGTACACGCCCCGGATTCTTCTTTTTCTGTCGGTGAGGATCACGTTTTCCGTATGCAGAAATTCATCGGAGGTGGAAGTAAGGCCGGTCGAGTCGTCTGCGAAAAACCCCCTTCGTGCGAGGCGGTAGATATCATCCCGATCGCCTGTCAATAGTTTCCAAGTGTTGGCATTTATCCCGTATCTCTCTGCGTAGTCTGCGAGTACGGATGCGGAGTCGGCTTCCGGATCCACGGAGAAAGAGAGGAATCGCACATCCGTCGCGTTGCCGAGGGTGTCACTCAGATATTTTAGTTGCAGGGTCATGCGTGGGCAGATGCTGCGGCAACGGGCGAAGAAGAAGTTGGTGACGCATATGCGGCCGTCCATACCTGCTTCCGTGAATGGCAAGTTGGTTTGATCGGTCAGCGCAAAGGCGGGTATCCGGTGGATGGAATCCCGGGCGGGATCTTCCATATCGATCCATTCAGGTGTGAGTTGGGCATCGCGGAAGAAGGGAAGCTGGTCGGGCAGGGGTTCCGGTGTTTCACCGGTCCGTCCGCAGGCTGCCAGACTGAAACTCAGGACGCAGATCAGGAAATGGTGGTTCATGTTCATGGATGGAGGCTGTCTGAAGGGTTTCTGCACAGTTTCAGTCCGATGAGTCCGTATCGTCTGCCGTTGCGTACGGCGTAGTTGGCGCGCAGGCTCCCATCTTCCCGCCACATCCGCTGAAGGCCTTCTTCGTAACCGGCATTATAGTTAAAGATTCTATATTGCTGACCATTGGGATACCATTCTTCTGCCTTCCCGTGGTGTTCTCCCGCCGTAAATTCATAAACGAAACTCGGATTCCCGTCGGGAAACCAGCCGCGATGTGTTCCGGTCTTCCGTCCGTTGACGAAGTATCGTTCTTCGGATGGTGTGCCGGATGTGTGCCAGACTTTATGTCTTCCGTCTTCCACGCCGTTCTTCCAGGAGCCAACAGATATGGTGTCTCCGGGATTTCGCAGGGATACCACCATACCTGTAAAAGGCTGGCCATGGTGATACAACGAGTCCTGTCGAAGCGAAAGTTCAGGATCATCTGCGGCTGCTGTTCGCGACCCGTCTGCGCAGCCCGTGATGGCGAAGACGAGTGGACATGTCAACCACAGCAATCCTTTTTTCAGCATATCAATATCATTGACTGATGGTGCCCGCTGTTCCGAAAAATCCGGCGCCGTTAATGTATGGATCCGTGTTGGTCACGTGATAGTGGTAGATCCCGGCGGGGTAGTCGGTCGTAGCATGCTTGTGTCCGTGGTATGCGTCGAGGGAGGATTCAGCGACGTTGGCACCGTTTTCCTGCGGACCGTAGACGGGGAAGCCATCCAGCAGGAAGCCCAGCAAGGACGATTTTCCGACCTTGTCGACGGTCAGATAGATGGGTTCGACGTGGTAGTGGTAGACTCCCCCGGGGGCGGGATGGCCCCAGTAGCGGTCGAAGGAGACGATCTCTCCGGTCAGCGGCTGACTCGGACCGGCGTACTGATTGTAGAAGGGTACTCCGTTCAGGGACACACCGATGGGGCCGAGGGGTGTCGCCTTTTTCGTGGATGATTCCGCCGGCTTGAGGGGGATCTTGAATACGTAGTTCTTCTCTGAAATAGAATTTGGGTTTTTCTTGAAGTTTACCCCGTTGAAGGTCGTGCCGCTGAAGTTTTCGTACAAGCTGTTGGAAGTTTCATAGTACGGACTCTTATGGTCCGGCAGGCCCTTGGTTCGAATGGTGATCCAGGTGCCGTCTGAAGTGATGCTGGTGGCTCCGTAGATCTTTTTATAGACATCCGGAACGGTGGTATCTGTGGGGCTGACGGGTGCTGCTTCCTCCTTTTTTGAGCAGGCGACTGTCCACATCAGGATCATCAGCAGTATGTTCGTCATTTTCATGCGTATCTTTTGAGGGTTAAGATGCACATCCGAGATAATTCCTTCGGTCAATATTTTTTAAATCTGTGACGAAGGAAAGCCGGCGTGCATTCGTCAAAGATATACGCACTTGAACGAACTGGAACTGATCAGCGGGCTCAAACGGGGCGATGAGGCAGCCTTTCGGCGGCTGGTGGAGGTCCATGGCGACTCGCTCTACCGGCTGGTGATGGGCATATTGCAGGATCCCGAAGATGCGGAGGATACTATACAGGAGGTTTTCATTCGTGTCCATGCTTCCATCGGTTCTTTCAGGGGGGATGCCAGGTTGTCGACCTGGCTCTACCGGATCGCGGTGCACAAGGCCCTGGAAAAGGCGAGATCCAGAAAGATACGTCTTGGCCTGAGGCGCTGGCTGCCGTCCTGGATGCCGGTGGAGGGTGAGCGGTTGGCCCAGGGATGGATGCATCCGGGCATTCGGACGGAGGATCGTGAAAAGGCGCGCGCCCTGATGGAGGCCATCGCGGCACTGCCAGAGCGGCAACGGATCGCCTTCACGCTGATCCTGGTGCAGGGCATGGCTTATGAGGAGGTTTGTTCGATCATGGGACTAGGCCTCAAGGCGGTGGAGTCCCTGGTCAGTCGGGCCAAGGTAAACCTCCGAAAAAGGCTTGGGGCGCATCGATAAAACATCTGACAAATATCAAATGATATGATACACCAAGAACTTGATCCACTGGCGGACCACCTGCGGATCCTGGAGGATACGGATCCTCTCTCGCTTGATCCCGATTTCTATGACCGGTTCAGGGATCGCATGTTGCGGCACACGCAGAAACAAGAACGGAGTGCGCTGCGCCATGCCGGTCTGGCGACGGGCATCCTTGCGTTATTGTTCATCTTGAACCTGGTCTGGCTTGGCCGTAATGCCGGGACTGATTCGTCCGTGGAGGTGAATGGGATCTCCGGATTTGCTTCCTTCTATAGCCAATCGATCTCATCGGATCTTTAAAACCATGCACCCATGAACCCCCGGATACGCATCCTCCTGTATTCGTTATTTGCGGTCTTACTGGCTGCCAATACATTTACCCTCGTGCAATATTGGAAGATCCGGGGCGAAAGGCCAGGTTCCGGTCGTGGGAACATACAGGCATTTCTGATCCGTGAATTATCCCTGGACGCGGCTCAGGCAGCAGCCTATGAAGAGATGATCAGGAGCCATCGCAAGATGGCTGATTCCATGCGACAAGCGATCCGTCTGGCCAAGGAGGATATGTTTGGTTTGCTGAAGGATCCGGTGGCCGGCGACAGCGTCTGGCAGGTTGCTGCCATTCGGGCATCCGGACTTATGGCCGCACTGGATCTGCAAACGATGTCTCATTTCAGTCAGCTTCGGGCGATTTGTCGCCCCGACCAGCAGGCGCGTTTCGATGTTTTGCTCAAGGATGTCGCCAGGATGATCTCCATGGGCCCACCGCCCCGACATTCGGGGCCGCCTCCGGGTTTTCCGCCGCCCCCGGAACGATGATCTCCGGTGGATGATCCATCTGAGCGTTCCAGGTTTTATCTACATGCCATCAACTCCGGAAGGTGACAGTTTCTGGCATTATTGAAATATCTCATCTACTGATCATTTTCCGGTTATTCCTTGATGCAACGGACTGCGAAGCCTGCTCCGCGGTACTCATACAGGGTTCCCATTGAACTCCCATTAAATCTTGAAAATATCGCAGCGGTACCGAAGGTGGTGCTGCTCCAGTAGTAGCCGGTATCACCGCCTTTGTCGATGGCGCCCCCTGCAGGGATAGAGCCGGTAGGGCCGTTATACCGTCGTCCGGAAGCCGGCAATTTAAGGGGGGAGGCAAAAGCCCCGGAAGCGTTGGTAGCCGACCAGCTTGCTCTTTCCGTTTCCCACTCCGTTCTGGTGGGCAATCTCCATCCGGATGGGCAGACGTTATTGGTACTGCCTATGCCCTGCCACAGATTGTCATTGGCGGGGGAGCGCCAATCTGCACTGGGTGACAAGATGAAGTTGCTGTTACCCGGATTATCGGTACTGCTGAGGGTCGTTGTCGTGGCTGTACCTGTAGCGGCGGTACTGCTGGTCCATGTAACGGACTGATGGCCGTCGTCACCCCGACCCCACTGGAAAAGATCCCCAAAGCCACTAAAATCCGTACTATTGGTAGCGACCCTGGAAGCGCCAAGGTTTCGATCCATCCACAGGCGGTTGTTGGCTCCCAGCACCACGCCATAGGTAACGGAAGCTCCTCTGTAGGTGAAGGTCACTTCCGTTTGATACGTAACGGTCCGTGTCAGTGTGACGGTTTTTCCGCCGATATTGATGGCAAAAGAGGCCGTTCCGGCACTGGCAGGTGTTCCGGTGATGTTATAGGTGACTGTTCCTGAGCCTGTAGCGAAGTTTCCGGCACTAAGTGAAGCGGTGAGGCCTGTCACGCCGGTGGAGCTGACAGTCTGTCCGCTGTGCGGGCCTCCATTGCCTCCCGTATAATTGATCAGGCTGGTGACACCACTGGCTGCGACGGCATCTGCGAGGGTGCCATTGGCTGTGCCGACGGTGAGGCTTGCCACTTCTCCGGAAGCCACGGTGCGGACGAGCGTTGTGGACTGACCGCCGACACTGATGGCGAAAGAGGCTGTACCTGCACTGGCCGGTGTTCCGGTGATATTGTATGTCAGTGATCCGCTGCCCTCAGCCAGCGCACCGGCAGTCAATGTGGCGGTAAGGCCCGTTACTCCGGATGAAGCGACGATCTGACCGCCATTGCTTTCTCCGTTCCCGCCGGTGTAGGTGTAGGTGTTACTCACGCCGCTGGCGGGCAAGCCAGTCACCAGCGTGCCGGCAGAAGAGCCTGCTGTGAGTGAAGTGATCGCACCTGATGGAAGGCTGGTATTCAACTGTTGCCAGGCGCCAGAAAAATAGATGTTCAGCGTGTTGGAGGTAGTGTTGAATATCACGGATCCGACGGTCGGACTTGCGATGGTATTCCGTTGTGTGACGCTCATCCTGGGCAGCACAAAGCCCCGTGTGGTGGACGAGATCTCGACCTGTCCGTCATCCCTGACGGTCAGGATCGTGCCGAGGGCATTCCCCACTTTCAGGGCCGAAGTAGTGGCGGAACTACCGGCGCCGACAACTTCCAGCCGGCCAGATGGGCTGTTGGTCCCTATCCCCACCTGGCTCCAGGACAACCATGGCAAGCCCAGCATGCAAATAAATCCAAGGATCATCCTTATTGTACCTGAACATCGAGTTTGTGGCATGGTTATATGATCAAGTGAAGGGGTGAAGGTATCGAAAATGAAGCTGTCAGTCCCCTGAAAAAAGGGTAACGAATTCATCATCAATACATTGTTGATTTTCCTGCTTTTGATTCGATTTCCCCATTGAAATGACTTGCCGGCAGTCCTCTTGAAGCAGTGGCCACCTGGTCATTCAGCAGCACCATCGTTCCGGTGATCTTGGGATACGGTTTTTCCCTTCAGGAGGATTGCCTGACGATCAGTTTGCCGGCGATGCGCTTGTCCACGACCTCCCGGTTTCCGCTGATCAGCTGTTCCAGCATCACCCGGCAGGCTTCTTCGCCGATCTCCCGGGTTCGCACATCGTAGGTGGTGAGCTGGGGTTCGACGATCTCTCCCGTGTATTCGTTTCCGAAGCCTACCACGCTTATTTGTCTGGGTATTTTGATCTTCTTTTTCTTGAGGTGTCCGATGATCTGTACTGCGCTCTTGTCGGAAATGGAGAAGATGGCATCGATGGCCGGACTGAGTTTGAGCCAGTGATCGACCGCCCTTGTGACTTTTTCGTGGCTGAAGTCGACATGTGCCAGCAGTTTCTTGTCCAGTACAAATCCGTGCCTTTTCAGTGCCTGCAGGTGACCTTTCAGTCTTTTCTGGGTGATCAACAGGTTTTTCGGGCCCAGCAGCAGGGCAATTCTTTTACACCCTTTTGCGATGAGGTGCTCTGTGACCGCCTCGGCACCTGCTTCATCATCCGCGTGGATCTTGGAGATCGGCAGGTCTTCGGATACGCGGTAGAACTGCACGATCGGGATCCTTTTATTCATCTGCATGCGGATATGCTCGAAGGTGTCTGTGTGCAGGGTGTGGCAGATGAGCAGTCCGTCGATCATGTTGTTCATCAGCGCCTGTATGTTGGCGATCTCGGTATTGTGATCCTCGTCCGACTGACAGATCACGACCCGATAGCCTGATCGCGCGCAGACCTGCTGAATGCCGCTGAGCATGGAGGAGAAAAAGGTGGTGTTGAGGTTGGGGATGATGACGCCGATGGTCTGTGTGCTGCGATTTACCAGGCTTTGGGCGAGCATGTTGGGCTGGTAATTCATTTCATCCGCCAGCGCCTTGATGAAAGACCTGGTATGCCCGCTGATGTCCGGATGATTGTGCA
>CAJBZC010000059.1 GCA_903959965.1 uncultured bacterium | reverse complement strand
TACCCCACCATAGTATCCCGACTTGGGATCGTACGGGAAGATACCGGCGATGGCGTACTGCATGTCATTACCGGCGGTATTGGATCCGTCCGGATCATTGAAACCTTCAGCCAGTGCATATCGCCAGGTAGACCAGTTTCCATTGAAACGGAAGCCCACATTGAACTTCTCCCGGATCTTGGAATCAAAATTGAAGCGTGCGTTGTACTGGCGATAGTCGTTGTTTACCTGCAAGCCCTGCTCGTCCTTCACCCCTGCGGAGGCGAAGAAGTTACTGGTCTCGGTACCACCACTGGCCGAAAGGTTATAGTTCTGATAACGCCCTTCGCGGAGGATAATATCCCAAACATCGGTATTCGGGAATTTGACCGGATCAAGCATGCCCATGGCCATCCACTGATCGACCGTTCCATTTTTGAAGAGCTGGTTACCGGGAAGCGTACTGACCGCCGTCCGGCGCTGTTGCACCGTCAATGCTCGGGGATAGTCGTCCATGAAGTCCTGCCCTCGGGTGGGTACGACGACGGAGGCGTTGCTGGTGAAATCGAGGCGCGTCTTCTTTTGACCGCGGCCACTACGGGTAGTGATCAGGATGACACCGTTGGCAGCGCGAGATCCGTACACGGAAGCAGAGGTCGCATCCTTCAGGACGGAGATCGACTCGATATCGTTGAGGTTGACGCGGTTGATGTTGACGTCGGGCATACCATCCACCACGACCAGGGGACTGGCATTGTTGACCGTGCCCAGACCGCGGATCAGCAGACTGGCTTCATTGTTACCTGCCATACCGGATGACTGTACGGCGGAGAGGCCGGGCACCATACCGGACAAGGCTGAGGACACGTTGGGAACGGCGCGGCTGACCATCTTCTCGTCGACCTGAACGGTACCTACGGCGCCGACCAGGTTGACCTTCTTCTGACGGCCATAACCTACAACGACCACATCGTTCAGTGCACCAGAGGTCGGTTTGAGGGCAACCAGATAATCATCCCGCTGATCGATCTTCAGCGTAAAAGATTCGTGGGTGGCGGAGGTAAACACCAGTTCTGCGCCCACAGATGCGGCAATCCGGAATTTACCCAGGACATCCGTGGTGGTGCCGGTTTTCCCATTGCGGACAGCAACTGAGATGTTGGAAAGAACTTCCCCACTCTCGTCCTTGACCGTGCCGGTGACCGTCTTCTGCTGGGCCCGGGGACTGAGAGGGGCTAGTAATAGAAACAGGAATAATCCGGACATAAGTACGGACCATCCCTTGTGCAAGCAACACATGGATTTCATTTGCTGGTCGTTTAGTCTGCTAAAATTATATTAAATAACAAACGATTGGAACGAATCATAAATTATTTATACCGAAACATGTTGAGATATATCATTTCGCAGGGATAGAAGTAGCACTGAGAAACTGCCCTCTCCATACTGCCCGGCTTCTATGTAAGGTCGGAATTTCGATCACTTGAGAAACACCGGGGATCCTTTCCAGGGCGAGTCGGTATCTGTCGTGCAATGGGCCCGCCCCCCCAAGAATTACCGGGGATTCCTCAAAATCTTCCACATGAAAAAGCTCATATCCGATCATCAAACCACTCAGGCGATGGACATTTCCCAGCATCGGCATATGCTTAAGGAGTACCCTGCTTCTCAGCGTAAAGAGTTCATGAAGCAATTCCGATGAGCGTGCCATCTCTAATCCCTCGATGAAGCAAGACCGGCCATGATCATCAAATGGATCGGCAGCGGCAGCATTCAGCGCGTGCTTCAGGATGGAATTGGTCGCCAACACCTGAAACAATTCGCCGGTCATATAGGTCTTGAAGGCACAAATACTTCCATTTCTGATCCTCAGATGTTTACTGTGCGTACCCGGCAGGATCACCAGCGCATGCCTAAGTCCAAGGCCATCCATCAGTCCGACAGCCTCGGTCTCCTCCCCCCTCATGACATCATCTTCACTGCAGACACCCGCTATGATGTACACTTTTTGTTGAATGCCGCTTAATGGCCCAACATCATGAGCTGTCAAACCCGCCCCGCCAACCAGGGATGGAAGCTTGGCATAGGGCACTTCACAAATACCGAGAGAAGAACCGGCCATGCCGGAAATGATCAGCGGCAGATTTGAAAGATCCCGGGAACATCTTCCTGCCAGTACCGTCAATCCATCCCTCAAATGCCGTACCAGCCCTTCCGTATCCACGCCCTGTTGACGGAGCAATACAATGCCTCCTGCATCGTCATATTCTTGTATCACTTCCCCCTCCATACCCATCAGGGCAAGTCTGAAATTACTGCTGCCCCAATCACAGCCGATAAATCCCTTTATTATCGTTTCATGCATGGATCGATGATCTTTATGAGGGGAAAATTCGTCTTTTTTTAGTAAATTCCATTAATGAAAAGCGCAACCTTACCCATGCCGGGCCGCCAGGATCAAAGACTGCCCGCCGTTGATCTGCTCCGCGGCTTCACCATGTTGCTGATGGTGTTTGTGAACGACCTCTGGTCGCTGAAAGATGTGCCGCACTGGATGCTTCATGTGGCACCGGACGCCGACGGGATGGGGCTGTCGGATGTAGTATTCCCTGCTTTCCTGTTCATCACCGGCCTCTCCCTTCCATTGGCGCTCGCAGCAAGGTCGGCACGGGGAGACGACCCTTTGAAACTCGTAACACATATCATCATCAGAGGCTTCGCCCTGATCGTCATGGGGCTTTTCCTCGTCAATGGAGAATACCTGAATGCTTCAGCAACGGGTATTTCAAGGCATCTCTGGTATGTATTGAGTTGCCTGGCTTTCATACTGATTTGGAACAGTTACCCCGGATTGAATGACCGGAAATGGGTAAAACTGTTCCGGTCTGCCGGAATAATCATCCTGCTGGGACTTGCCTGGATCTACCGGGGCGGCAGTGACGAGGCCGTGTATGTTTTCAAACCGCATTGGTGGGGGATCCTGGGACTGATCGGATGGTCATATCTCGCTGGCGGGATCATCACCATTGCCACCAGGGGAAATATCGCCGGCATACTCGCAGCCTGGTTGTCGTTCTGTTCGATCAGCATTCTCCACCATGCAGACATGCTGCCGAAGATCTTCTATCTGCTGCCAGAGCCGATCATCGGGGGGACCATGACGGCTTTGGTGATGGGCGGTATACTCACCATGACGATCTATCTGTCTGAAGGTCCGCTTGCGCTGAAATCCCGAAAAATCGCAGTATTGATGATCGGGTTAACGGTGCTCATCCTCGGCTATTGGATCACCCGTCCGTTGTGGGGATTGTCGAAACAACATGCCACGCCCGCCTGGTTGTTCATCTGCAGCGCCATCACCCTGGCCGGTTTTGCACTCATGCTCATCCTGCCGCAACGCCTGGTCAGCAGTCAGTGGACACAGCCGCTGCGTGCGGCCGGTGCCAACACCCTGCTTACATACCTGATGCCTTTCTTCGGTTATGCGATGGCGTCAGTCTCCCACATCGGATGGCCGCAATGGATGCTGGTCAGTCCGCTCGGCCTGGTGAAATCGATCATATTTGCCATCCTCTGCGCGGAAGTTGCCGCGCTATTGGCACGCCGGAGGATCAGGCTTCAGCTGTGAGTCTGGCTCACCATGTTCTTTTCTCCAGATATTTCTCTAATTGCGCCGCATCGATCTGAGGTTCCGACGGATGCTTTCGGATCCAGTCCAGAAAGGACGCCTTGATCGCTTCTGTCCACTGGTTATCGATCTGACCGGCGTTGTATGTCCCCGCCCGGAGCATGTCCTTGGAGAAGCGGTCGCGCACGGCGATGAACTCCGCCATCCCCACCACGTATTCCGCCATG
>CAJBZC010000058.1 GCA_903959965.1 uncultured bacterium | reverse complement strand
CATTGGATGAACTTATGGGTTTCAGAATTTTGTATCCTCGGTTTCTTCCTTGAATAATTCGATCAGGCCTGACTTTATCTTGTCCATGAAATTCTTCAGATTCTTTCCTCTGTTGCCGGCCTGGACGCCAATCACTACTTTTTCTTCAGGGTTTTCAGGCACTTCGATGACCTGTGTTTCTGACTGAGTGAAGACAGCAACCGGCTCGACCAGTCGATTATGAGAGTTCTCATATACGTTGTATCCCTTAAGGATCAGTCCTATACAGGTTGAATACATGGGTTTCGAGAGTTCTTCGATATGCCCTGTCATGAGGTGCTCATGCGGATATCCGATACGGGCATTCAGGCCGGTCACATATTCCGTGAGTTGAATCAGGTGCTTCAGTTGAGAGCCGCCGCCGGTGAGTACGATGCCCCCATTGAGCGATCGATTGTCCAGCCCGACCTGCTTGAGGTTATAGCTCACAAATTCCAGAATTTCTGTCATTCTGGCCTGTATGATGGCGGCAAGGTTCTTTACGGCGATGTTCTTGGAGGGTAGTCCCCGCAGGCTGGGAATAGAAATGAATGCGTTCTTCTGAGCTTCTTCGGCCAGGGCACTGCCGAAGAGCACTTTCATCCTTTCTGCATGGGCCTTTAGGACACCGAGACCGTTTTTGATGTCCAGTGTGATATTTTCCCCACCGAAGGGGATAACGGCGGTCTGCTTGAGAATACCATCATAAAAAACCGCCAGGTCAGTGGTGCCGCCGCCGATATCAACGATAGCAACGCCCGCTTCCAGGTCCTGTTCGCACATGACGGCCGCCGCAGAGGCCAAGGGCTGGAGCATAAGGTCCTTCACCTTTAGGCCGGCCTTATCAACGGCTCGGGTGATGTTTCGTATGGCATTACGGTCGCCCGTGATGATGTGAAAATTAGCCCCGATCTTGACGCCGCTGTATCCGATCGGATTGGCGATGTTGGGGAAATTGTCGACGGTGAATTCCTGCGGAATTACATCGATAATCTGGTCGCTGGCCGGTACATAGGTTTTGTATTGATCGTTGATCAGTTGGTCGATTTCCTCCTGACGGATCTCGTCTTCATTGGATCTGCGAACGATATCACCCCGGGTCTGCAGACTTTTGATATGATGACCTGCGATGCCGACATAGACTTCATTGATTTCCAGGTTGGGATTGGAAGCCAGGCAATTTTCCATGGCCTGCTGGATCGACCGGATGGTCTGGTCGATATTGAGTACCATGCCATGCTGGACGCCGTTGCTGTTGGCTTTGCCAAAACCCAGGATCTCCAGTTTTCCAAATTCGTTCTTACGGCCGGCGATGGCGGCGATCTTGGTGGTTCCGATGTCGAGGCCTACGATTACAGGCTGTTCTTTCGGGAAAGCGGCGTTCGGTGTGAAACCGGCAGGCTGGCGGTCATTCGAGTTCATGGTCATGCGTTTTCAGGTTTCCTTTTCTTTTGTACAATTTCGGTGTTTTGACAGGTTCATTGTTTTCCAGCGAATGATGGCCTCAGGGACTCCGTTGCCTGGACGGTATGAGCAGGCGTGGCGTCTTTTTGATAGTAATGGTTGATGTTTCCTGTTGGCTTGGATTTACTTCCGTTTTTTCTGTTTCCGAATCAGGTTCCTGTTCCTGCAGTGCCATGGCCGGTGTGATGACTGCATTTAGCGAGTCTGCCGCCGCTTTTATCGGGACGGTAGGAACGGCGACGACCTGACGGTCGAATCTCAAGTCAATGGACCTGTAACGGTTCCAACCTTCCTTTGCGAGCACCTTTGCATAAAAGAGGAAAAGGTTCCTGAATTTTTGTTGTGCCCTCTGTGCGTTGCCGAAGATGATCCGGTGGTCTCCGGCCATTGGATAGAGTACGAAGCCCATGGGCGGTTCATAGGCGCACTCTACGATTTGTGCCATCCAGAGGCTGTCATCACGCATGGCTGTTACGATCTCCAGCACCTGAATGAGCCATGCACTGTCCTGCCTATTTCTGACTTCCCAAGAAACGGGGAGTCCGGTGAATACGGGTAGATTGGGGGTAAAATAGCGGTTCAACGGAATGCGTCGCAACCCCTCGTCAATATAAAAGGATGCGCCTTCCCGGGTGAACAATCTGGCCAGCGGTTGCTGTTCCTCGACCACGACCTGCAATCTGCCTGAGGCATCGATGAACAGTTCGGCATTACGTACCCAGGGGTCTTGTTCGATGCGTTGTTCCATGAGCGAAAGGTCCAGGTCTTCAAGCGGCCGGCCCTGCAATGACGGGATGCCTCCGGGCCACATCTGGCTGGCGATATCGGCCTTACCGACGTAACGGCCGGCTGATTTTCCGAGGAACCGGATCACGACACCCTTGCAGACCTGTTCGCTTCGGATTCTGACGGCGGCAACCAACAGGAAAATGAGTCCTGCGGCTCCGATCAGGAGTCCGGTGAGTTTGAACAGATTTTGTATGAGTCGCTTATTTGCCATCGTTCTTTTTTCTCAAGAGATAGGTGATGGGTTCTGCGAGCTGATCGATATCCCCGGCACCTGCGGTGATGAGCAATTCGACCCGATTCATGTCCAGCCAGTTCAGTACCGCATCCAGACTGTCCAGGTTGTAATGTGTTTCTTTCATTTTGGTGCCGATGAGCCGGCTGTCCACTCCTTCCATGGGCAACTCCCTGGCGGGATAGATGGGCAGCAGCAGCACTTCGTCTGCGAGGTCCAGGCTTTGGGCAAACCCTTCCGCAAAATCCCGGGTCCGGCTGAACAGGTGAGGCTGGAAGACGACGGTGCAACGCTTACCCCGAAACATGTCTCTTGCGCCAAGGATCAACGCTTTAAGTTCTTCAGGGTGGTGTGCATAGTCGTCGATATACACCTGTCGCGGCGTCCGCAACCGATATTCGAAGCGTCTTTTCACGCCCTTGAAGTCTGCGATCGCTGTCCGGATGGCATCATCCGGGATCCCCAGTCGTTTGGCGATACCGATCGCCACAAGGCTGTTTTCCACGTTGTGTTTACCCCCCATATTAAGGGTCACATCGTTCAGGGTCCATCCCCGGCCATGAACGTCGTAATGATATGCCCCGTCCCGTGGGGCAGGTCCAGAGGCATGGATATCCGCACCTTTGTCCTCCAAGGAATATGTTGTCACGGGCCCCTGGAGGTCCTGCAGTCTTTTCAGTCTGTAATGCGCGAACAGCATACCGCCCGGTCTGACGCGGCGTGAAAAATCGATGAACGCCTCCTCCATAGCTTCCGCTGTTCCGTAAATATCCAAGTGGTCGGGATCCATGGCGGAGATCGCGGCGATGTCCGGGCTCAGTTTAAGAAAACTTCTGTCGAACTCATCCGCCTCGATGACGGAGGACTTACGTTCGTGGGCCCAGAAGTTGGTGTCATAGTTCGTGGAGATGCCTCCGAGGAATGCATTGCAGCCATATCCGGCATGACGGAGCAGGTGTGCCGTCATGGTGGAGATCGTGGTCTTTCCGTGTGTACCTGCAATGCAGATGTTTTCCGTGCCCTCGCTGATGATGCCCAGGACATCACTTCGCTTTAGCATCTCTATGCCCTGTTCCCGAAAATGCCGATAGATGAGGTTTGACTGGGGGATGGCGGGCGTATAGATCACCAGGTCAGGCTGCTGAGGAATTCCGTCAGTATCCTCCCGGTACATGATCTTCATGCCGGCCACTTCGAGTG
>CAJBZC010000057.1 GCA_903959965.1 uncultured bacterium | reverse complement strand
TCCCGTTATGATCTTTCCCTCCACCAATCCGTCCCATCCGCAGGTCGGCTGTTCCTGGAACAGGAACTGGTTCATCAGCAGATACATATCACCCTTCCATTTGCTGAAGACATGTGCCCGTCTGAGTTGCTGTCTTGCCGTGGCGATGGCATCGAGCAGGGCTTTTCTGCCAGCCTCGTGATCGGATCCCTCAGTCAGAACTTCCCGGTCAATGATGGGAGAAAAAGATATCACCATGCCGGGCGTCCCGTTGTTCGTGGAATTCGGCTCCGTACGCAAAGGGCAGACGGTGTCCACCAGTATTATGTGAATGGGATCGGTCAGCCTGTCAAGTAGTACCGTGGCTGTAGAAAAAGCGTCCGTTCCGCCCAAACACTCACCCAACAAGATCACCGGGCCTCCGGGATGCGTTTCCAGGACCGATTCTGCGTAGGTATTTGTGAGTCTGTGGATCGGAATATCTGGTATCTGCAATGCCAAAGCCTGTGGATCCGGAAGGGCATAGACATCCCATGGCCATGACAGGCTTTCCGCCATCGTTCGGTATTTTGAAAACCCTTCCATCTGTGCATCCGCTCCCAGCGTCACGTAGACGGTGCCTTTTCTTACTGCGGGCTTCCAGAGTGGTATGGGACGGAATCCTGAAACCAAATTTGAAGGTGCTCCCCCCAATGCCTGATCGATGATATTGGCCAGATGCTCCAGGGTTGGGTTTCCGTAGAAGCTTTGGATATTGAACACAGGCATTTTTTCTGACTGATGATATTCCTGTACCCACCTGCGCAAACGAGCCATCATCTTCATCATCAGGAGAGAATGCCCGCCCAACCGGAAGAAGTCGACATCACGGCAATGGACTTCCTGGCCCAGCAGTTCGGTCCACAGATCCGCCAGTCTTTTTTCGGTAGATGTGATGATCGGAAGACCAGTCTTGTCCTCATCCGCTTGTTCGGCAAAGGCTCTCAACGCCTTTTTGTCCGTCTTGTCGTGATGTGTCAGAGGAATCGCCTCCAGCACATGGATGCGGAAAGGGATCATATAGGCCGGCAGCATTACTGTCATGGCCGAACGGATGGTGCCCTCATCGATCCCGGATGCATCATACAGGGTCACCCAGGCGCGCAGCCGGTTTGATCCTTCGCCATCCGGTTCTGCCATCACTTCTGCTTCCCTTATCCCTTCACACTGCAGCAGCGCCGCTTTTACATCACCCAGTTCGACCCTCACACCCCGAACCTTCAACTGGTCATCGATCCTGCCCAAGAAGAGGAGGTTGCCATCCGGAAGGAAACGCATCAAATCTCCGGTACGATAATACATCCGGCCGGAACCGGGTTCCACAGGATCTTCGACGAATCGCCGCTGCGTCTCTTCCTGATTGTTGATGTAACCACGCGCGGTTTGTGCCCCACCGACCCACAATTCTCCCGGCATTCCTGGAGGTACCTGTCGTCCCTGAGCGTCCATTACCAGTACCCTGACGCCTACATTAGGTTTCCCGATGGGGGGATAGGGATGCCCGTGGTCTTGTTCATAATTCCAATAGGTCACGGCCACAGTTGCTTCGGTGGGTCCGTAATCCTGAAAAACTTCAACATCCAGGATGTCCCTGCAATCCCGCATCAGCGCTTCCTGGAATGACTCCCCGCCACTGACGATCGTCTTTAGTATCCCCTTGATCTTCGAAACATTACTCTCCTCCAGTAAAAATCTCAGGATAGAAGGCACACAGAACAGATGGCTGACCTCTTGAGCCGCGATCAGTTCCGCAATGATTTGCATGTCGACTTCTGTACCAGGTTCTGCCATGACCACGGCGCCTCCTGAACATAGTGGCAGCAGCAGTTCTATCAGACATGCATCGAAACTGACAAGGGTCCTTAACAACGTCCTGTGGTTCTGGCCGAAAGCATAAGATCTGCGAATTGATTCCAGATAACTGACCAGATTCCGCTGCTCGATCATCGCCCCCTTGGGCATCCCCGTTGAGCCTGAGGTGAACATGATATACGCAAGGGCGTGTGTATCCGATGGAGACGATCGATGATCAGGGCCAGCATAGTCAGTTTGCATGAGATCCGAAAAATCAACCGTAAGATCTTCGAATCCTGACAGCCGGGCCATCTCCTTTGCCGAAACAATGGCCGCCACACCGGCCCGTTCGAGCATGTTGCGCAACCGATCTTCGGGAAGGCTGGGTTCCAGCATCAGGAATACGCCCCCCGCATCCAATATCCCAAGCACTGTGGC
>CAJBZC010000056.1 GCA_903959965.1 uncultured bacterium | reverse complement strand
CCGAACATCTATGCTCGAGTGGAAGCCTCCATCAATATGCCCATGAACAGGGAAGCCTTCATCCTAGAAATGAATCGCCTGGGCTGTCTTAACATTCCTTTCTGCTTCGTAATAGACTTTGAGCAAATCATGCCAAAGTTGTGGCGCCTGGATCAACCTCAGGATGATTTCATGTTCATGTTCAATGGAAAGACATCGCATGAAACTGAGTTAAGCCTTCCATGCCCAAAGAAATCTTTCCGGTTCCAAAAAAGACCCATTGCGCCCAAGGAATACGAAAGGATGTTCAACCTCACAGTCAACCATATCCAAAAGGGTGACAGTTATCTGGTGAACCTCACCGCGGACACCAAAGTAGATACGGATCTGACCCCAGAGGAATTATTCAGCATCGGCACCGCGAAATACAAGTGTATCCTAAAAAATCAATTCGTCTGCTTCTCCCCAGAAACTTTCGTACATATCGAAAATGGCTACATCAGAGCCTATCCAATGAAGGGTACCATCGACGGTTCCATTCCCCAAGCCCGTGAGCAGATCATGCAGGATGAAAAGGAAGCGGCGGAACATGCCACGATCGTGGATCTGATCCGAAACGACCTGGGCCGCGTATCCACCAGCATACGTGTGGAACGCTTCAGGTATTATGAAGTCATTCAAAGCCATTACGGGCAACTCGGACAAGTCAGTTCTGAGATATCCGGTAAATTACCGGCAGATTACAGGCAAAGAATTGGGGACATAATATTTGAATTGCTGCCAGCGGGCTCCATTTCCGGTGCCCCGAAGCGACGCACCCTCGAGATCATCCAAGAAGCAGAAGGACGCAAGCGGGGTTTTTATACCGGTATCGCGGGGTATTTCGAGAACGGAAAGCTGGACAGTTGCGTATTAATCCGGTTCATGAAGCCCGATGGAACTTATTCCAGCGGGGGTGGCATCACCTGCGAAAGCCTGCTGGACACTGAATATCAGGAGATGATCAATAAGGTATATGTGCCGATTCATTGAAACCATTCGCGCAGAAAACGGCGTGATCCAACAACTTGAACGACATCAGAACAGGATCTCTCAAACCCTGAAGGATCATGGCATGACTGTATTTCCGGCATTGGAGAATCTGTTCTTCAATATGAAGGTTCATGCTCAGGGAAGGATACGCATCCGCATCGAATATGGCACAGATGGATATGTGTGCATGGAACAGTTTCCGTATATGCGGAAAAAGATTCAAAAAATTCGAATACTGCATTTTATACCCCCTGAGTACCGGTATAAATATGCAGATAGAGCATGGATCAATTCGCTTCTGTTGCGCAGCGACGCGGATGAGATCCTGATCACCCATGCCGGTCGAATAACTGACACCAGCATTGCAAACATCACTTTCTTTGATGGGAGTACATGGTGGACACCAGATACCCCCTTATTAAAAGGGACAGAAAGAGCCAGGATGCTGGGCATGGGCATCATCCAAGAAGCCGGATTATCTGTTCAGGATCTCGCATCCTTTTCAGGATTCCGGCTGATAAACGCCATGCTGCCCTGGGAGGATGATGTCACGCACGAGATGTCGGTCATCGACCCGATTTCACTTTGTCTATAGCTTTGAGTGCACAAAAAAAAGTGCCGCGAACGAGTCGCGGCACTTTTTTATCAATGACATCAGAATCTTAGTTCTGAGTCATCAGTTTGTTATTGAGGATTTCTCCATCAGGGATTGGCCAGATGTACTCAGCCTGTGTAGTAGCGATCGTAGGTACGTTCGCCTTACCCGGGATGGGTAGACCAAGGCGGAGCAGATCCGGGCTGCGACGGCCTTCGCCCATGAATTCAATACGACGTTCCATGAGGATAGCGTCGATGAAAGCCTGGTTATTGGCGAAATCTGCCGCGGTGAAAGCTGTCGGCTGGCTACGAACGTGTACAGCATTCAAAATAGCGAGTGCACGTGCATCAACACCGGAGGTAGTCCGGGCAATCGCCTCTGCCAAGCTGAGCAGTACTTCCGAATAACGGATGATCGGAGCGTAGTCCGTATTCACGGGACCCGTCGGATACTTGTTGACCCACGTGTTTCCAGTGCTTACAACGAGAAGGTCAGTCCTCCGCTTGTCATCTGCCTTGAATTCCGGACGACCGAGGATACCCGTACTGATCAGGGGATACTCACTGCCACCGGCAGGAGCCGGGCCGAAGTAGAAACAGAGGGAGTTCTGTGTGCCCGGCAGGTTGTTGGCCGTGAAAGGCAGCGAGAAAATAGATTCAGTTGTAGTGAACGTCGTGAAAACGTTCTTAATGTTGGCCTGAAGCTCATGCGCGACACCGCTTGCCGCCTTGAAAGGAGCAGCAGCCGAAACGATCTTATTGGCTTCTGTGATGGCCTGAGCATAACGACGCATGCTGAGGTTCACACGTACTTTTAAGGCGATGGCCGTGTTTTTGTGTACCCGTGTTGTACTCGTCAACGCGTCTGCATAGCTGGCAGGTAGATTCTGCTCAGCGAAATCGAGGTCCTGCAGGATTTGGTCATACACCTGCTGAACGGTGCTGCGGGCCAGGTCGTTGTCACCGCTGCTCTTGTTCGCCTTCAAACGGAGAGGAAGACCCGGCTTGGAGCCGTTTCCATCCCAATAAGGACGGGCGTACAACTGAAGCAGATCGTAGTAGCACATGGCGCGGACGAAGCGGGCTTCACCGTTGTAGTTCGCAGCGAGTGTGCTACCAACCACGGTATTGCCCTTTCCAGCCATACCTTCCAGGAATACGTTCGCCTGGTTGATGGCGGAATAAGCAGCACCCCATACGTTAGCTACCTCGTTCGTAGAGGCCACCAGGGTATGGTTCCAGGTCTGCAGACCGGTCACACCATTGGTGCGGAGGTTATTGTAGTCCTCAGCGCGAATATCGTTGTACACGATATAACGACTACCGAGATAGAGGCCAGACTTCACGGATGCGTACAAGGCGTTGACCTGCTGAGCCACACGATCCTTTGTATCGAAGGCCGTAGCGTCGGAGATGGCCGTGGTGAGTTGGGGGTTCAACCAATTGTCCTTCTGGCAGGACATCAGGCATCCGGTCGTTACGACCAGCGCCAGCAGGTTATGTTTGATTTGTTTCATCTTTCAGTTCAATTTGCTCGGTTAGAAATCGATCCGAAGGCCGAAGAGGATGGTCCGTGCATTGGCTACGGAGTTCCGGTCGATACCCTGGTTCGTGTTGCCTGCGCCGTTGGTGGATACTTCAGGATCCGGACCTGTGTAATTGGTCAGGATGGCCAGGTTCTGACCACTGATATAGGCGCGAACGTTGCTGATCTTGGCTTTCTGAACCAGATCTGCGGGCAGCGTGTAGCCAAGGGTCAGGTTACGAAGTTTGATGAAGTCGCCCTTCTCCACGTTCTGAGATTGTGCGAAAGCGGATCCGTTGGATACGTTGTCACCGAATACGACACGCGGAATTTCCGTATTGTCGCCAGGCTTCAACCAGCGGGTCATAACTTCTGTAGAGCTGTTCCAGAAACGGTTGTCACGCAGACCGGCCTTGGTACCATTGTACACGTAGAAACCGCCCTGATAGGTCAACATCACGTTCAGGTCGAAGTTCTTGTAACGGAAGGTGTTGTCCCATCCGCCGAAATACTTCGGCGTAGAACGGCCGAAGAGGATGGCATCAGCACCGCTGACTGCAGGAGCCGTAGTACCGTCGAGATAGGTCCAGCGGCTCTGTCCCGTAGCCACCACATGGGTGTATTGGATCTGGCGACCGGCTTTGTTCACGAAGATGCGGCGTCCGTTCGCCGGATTTACTCCATCAGTTTTTACCACGAATAAACTGCCAATGGGAAAACCTACTCGGGTTATGCTTGCCACTTCAAGACCAGCCGTGCCGGTAGTAAATTCCTGTGCACCACCGGGTACCAGAGAAGTCACCTCGTTATCGTTGGTGGTCAGGTTAAAGTTGGTGTTCCAGGTAAACTCCTTCGTACGGATCGGGGTGGCATTGACCGTAAATTCGAAACCACGGTTGAACATGGTACCGACGTTGTCATTGATGGAGTTGCCGGGGATACCGCGTGATGGTGCCTGAGGTACGCCCAGGATCAGACCGTCGATATCATTGTTGTAATAGGTCACATCGAAGGTCACCTTGTCATTCAGGATCCCGAAGTTCAGACCGATATCCGTTTTCTTGGAGGTCTCCCACTTCAGATTGGCGTTACCGGCCTGGCTGAAGCCAAGGGTACCAAGGGCTCCGTAAAGTCCGGAACCGTAAAGAGAAAGGGAAACAAAGTCGCCGATACCAGCGATGTTACCAACGGTACCATAGCTTCCGCGCAGCTTGAAGGAGCTGAAGATCTTGTCGATACCTGCAGATGCCCAGAAGTTCTCGCGGGTGACATCCCACGCTGCTGATGCACCCCAGAAATCGCCCTGCTTGTTGCCGGGACCGAAAGCGGAGTACTCATCGCGACGAGCACTGGCGCTCACGAAATATTTCTTGCGGAAATCATAACGGAACTGAGCGAAGTTGGACAGGAAGTAGTTTTCACCACGGAACAGACCTGCCGGGTTCGGCGTCAACCAACCACCCTGGATGTCAGAATAGAAGGGATCCGAGATGTCCTGGCGGGTCAGACCGAAACCATCGGAGATCGTGCGCTGCTGTTCGTTACCGACCAGCAGGTTGAAGGTATGATCATCACCGATCTTCTGATCGAAGTTGGCGGTGTTGGTCCACACCCAGCGGCGGTATTTCGCCAGGGTGCTGGTGGCGCCTCCGCGAGGGAAACCATCACCGTGAACAGGGGTCAGGAAGGTCTGGTTGTCCGTGTTCAGGTAATCGATGCCATACTGAGTCTTCAGCGTGATCCAGCTGAGGGGCTTGACCGTCATATACAGGTTGCTGTTGATGCGGTTGTTCTCGCTGGAGAATTTGTTCAATGCAACGATGGGCACGGGATTGTAGAAACCCACTTGACCGGTCTGGTTGTTCATGACACCGATCAGGCCTGATGAGTTGACATTGTATGAGCCGTCATTATTGTACGGACCTACATTGGGTGCTGTGATGAGGGGGATACGACCCAAACCCGCAGTACCAAATGCCTGACCGGGCAGTGAACCCGTGTTGGGCGCCTTGTTGAATTCGTTGGAGTAATTGAAGGTGGCGCCGAGTCCAATGACCTTGTTCGGGTTGTGATCCACATTCATCCTCAGGGTCTTGCGATCGAAGTCGTTGGCGATCAGCATACCTTCCTGGTTGGTATAACCGGCAGACATGAAGTACTTGGTCTGCGCAGAACCACCGGAAATGCTGAGGGTATGCGTCTGCTGGAAGCCTTTGCGATACACGTAATCGATCCAGCGGGTGTCGATCATCTTGCCGTTGGCGTCCAGGGAAGGATTGAACTTCTGGTTGGTGATACCGGCATTAACGAGACCCTCATTCTTGATGGTCATGTATTGCTCGGCATTCAGCACATCCCACAGGCCATATGCTTCAGTCTGACCAAGGGTAACATCATAGGAAACCTTGGCAGCACCCGACTTACCACGCTTGGTGGTGATCATGACGACACCATTGGCGGCACGAGAACCATAGATGGCAGCAGCAGAGGCATCCTTGAGGATATCGATACTTTCAATATCGTTCGGGTTGATGGAAGCCAGCGGGTTGTTGGCCGCGGAGTTCTGGCTCACGTCACCCTGGAAGGAAGGAACACCATCGATGATGATCAGCGGCTGAGAACTCAGGTTGATGGAGTTGGTACCACGTACCCGGAAAACCGGCGGGTTGTTCAATACACCGTTCGGAACCGTGATCTGTACACCGGCCGCACGACCTGCGAGGGAAGCTTCAAAGCTCTGAACAGGCATGTTGGCGATCGAAGATCCCTTAACGGAAACGATGCTACCGGTGGCCTCACGCTTCTTCTGAGTGGTGTACCCAACCACCACTACTTCGTCGAGTCCGGCGTTGCTGGCGTTCATGGATACATCGATCGTTGATTTTCCTGCGACGGAAACATCAACGTTTTCATAACCGACATAGGTGAAACGAAGTGTCTTCACCTGGTCGTTGACCTGAATGGAGAAATTTCCATCATTGTTTGTCAATGCCTTGGCATCCCTGCCAACCGCACTGACTGTGACACCGGAGAGACCGGCTCCCTTTTCGTCCGTCACCTTTCCCGTAACCGTACGCACCTGGGCAAATGTTTGTGCCGTGCCGAAGGCCAGGAAAAGAAGACATAAGAACAGTTTTCTCATGCTGCTTTTTTTGGTTAAATGAAAAAAATTGAGAGAACATTACGACTACACGTAAAGAACACGCTTTGTTTGGCAGTCTCTCAGGAATGGTTGTGTTAAGGGGTTGCTAAATTATTGTAAAATTTTCAATATTAAAGGACTCCTATTTGACATAAACGCTGCATCCAGGATCCTCTCTTTTTGAATAAAATTGGCGAAATCAATCTTTTTTTGATACATATCATTGCATTTCAATTACTTATAAATTAATTCTTTTTCTGAATGATCACACTGTCAAAAATAAAAAACGCCCCTTCCGGGCTGGAAAGGGCGTTTTTAGGATAAATTGATCGAGCGAAGTCAATCGCGATCTCGGGCACCGAGATAGATCAGAATATATTGAACAAGGGTTACAATGGAGGCAATGGCAGCGACAACATAAGTCAATGCCGCCCATTTCAACGCATCCTGTGCCTGCGGCTGCTCCTGCGCATTGGTGATCCGGGTCGTACCTAGCCATGCCAGTGCTCGGCGACTGGCGTCGAACTCCACAGGCAGGGTTACTACCGAGAACAGGGTGGTCATGGCAAAAAGCCCAATACCGATGAGGAGCAGGGAGGGAAAAACGTTGATCAGGAGCACACCCGCCAGCAGCACCCACTGAATCAGCATGGAACTCACCTGCACAACCGGCACCATCTTACTGCGGAATGTAAGCCAGCGATAAGCCGTGGCATGCTGAACCGCATGGCCACACTCGTGGGCTGCTACCGCCGCCGACGCGATGGTTGTATTGTTGTAAACATCCGGGCTTAGGTTGACCGTCTTGTCGGCCGGATTGTAGTGATCGGACAGAAAGCCATCCACCGACACGACCTTAACATCATAAATGCCGTTATCCCGCAACATACGCTCCGCTACCTCGCGACCGGACATACCGGAAGAAAGCGGAAACTGACTGTACTCCGAGAACTTCGAACGAAGCCTGTAGGAGACCAGCATACTGATCCCGACGAAGATCAGCGACACCAACATGATCGAATTCATAAGTGATCGATTTTTAAAAGTTTGACGTTACAATGTTACATCAAATTCATCGCCAAAACGATCAGGGCTGTCATTTCTGTAATGTACCGAGATTTATATGTCATTTTGACATCTCGTATCACCCCAAGGTCTTGCATACTTCTTTCGAAAAAATGAATTTAAACTAATTTATGATGTAAATCAATTTATTATACATAATGAT
>CAJBZC010000055.1 GCA_903959965.1 uncultured bacterium | reverse complement strand
TCTCCAGCAGACGCCCCATCTGTACGCTTTAAATTTCTCCTTCACTGGCCCTTCTCAACAAATCCCTTTCCTCTTCAGTCAACTTTTGATACCCCTTCTGATTGATCTTATCCAAAATTTCATCAATTCGCTGTTGGGTGACATTTCCTTTGCGAACGAAAGGTTGTTTCCCACGCGTGTTATAAAAAACCTCCTCCTTCCTAACCATTCGTCTTTTGGTTGTTTCCCGGGGTTGGAAAAGATGCGTAATCCGGTCATATAGATTATTCATCCAGGCCGACCAGTCGCTGCCCTTGAGCAAGGCGCGCGCAAAGAAAAAACCCGTCAACCCCGCAGCACCATGCACAAAAAACATGTATGTAGATGCCGATATCGAGGCCAGGTCAATGATCACGAACGCCAGGGTCAGCAGCCATAGCGGAATCCCGTTCCCGATCATCGGAAACAACCGATACTGCGGGGAGATAACCGTTGCAGCAACTGCCACGCCCAGGATAGAAGCCGTCGCACCCGAATAGTTAAGTGACGCCGCCAAAACCCCATACTGGGGAATGGCGTTAAACATAAACAGAAAAATGAGTGTAGCAGTCAATCCGGAATAGAGATACAACGGAAATAACCGGCGCTCCCCGATCAAGTCCTGAAGAATGTATCCAAAGGTCCATAACCAGAACATATTACTGATCATCAGGATCAGATTCATCTGGGTGAACATGGCCGTGAACAGCACCCACGGACGCTGCAGGAGTAAACCCGCCCGAGCCGGAACAACAAACCAGTCATGAACATGCTGCATGAACAGCCCCTCCGGTAAGCGGGAGAAATTGTAGATACTCTTGATGAAATGCAGCAATATGAAGAACATCACATTGATGATGACCAGCATGATCAATGGATTGGATGCACTCCAGTTAGAAGTGCTGCGCTTCGGATAATCTCTGTAACCCATGTGTTTATCCCCCCCTAAAATTAAAAAATAATCAGGCGCAAGGAAACACGCCTCAATAGAACATCCTGCGGTTTCCTCGATTCCAGATCATGACCAGCAGGATGCCGAAGGCGGCGCCACCCAAATGCGCAAAATGTGCAATGCCTGATTGCTGGCTGGAAATACCACCAAAGAGATCCATTAACGCCAATCCCAGTAAGGCCCATTTCGCCTTGATCGGAAATGGAATCGGCAATATCAGCATTTCACTGTTGGGGAAAGTGTACGCAAAAGCCGCAAAGATCCCCATCACCGCCCCCGATGCACCCATCGTGGGCACATTCAAGGCCATCTCAAACTGCTCGGCACTGATCAATCCCTGTCGGAACAACGGCTCAAGTTGTGAGATGTCATACCAAAGGGCTCCCATATGCACCGCTGCAGCACCGATCCCACACAACAGATAGAATATCAGAAAACGAGACGGGCCCCAAAGGTTCTCCAACGTACTTCCGAACATCCATAACGCGAACATGTTGAACAGCAAGTGAAAAAAATTCGCAGGGGAGTGCAGAAACATGTAAGTGACCGCCTGCCAGGGCTTGAAATAAAATGATTTCACATAAAACAAGGCAAAAGTCTCCTCCATCCCAATCAAACGATCCCCAATGGTGATCTGTGCAAGCCAGACCAGGCCATTGATGATCAACAGATTTTTAACGATCGTGGGCAGATTGCTATATCCTCTGGGCCTGAATTCCGTTCGCATGTCGAATGTGTTGATCTCACAAAGTTACTGTCTCTCCTTCTAGGCCTTCCTAAAGATTTTTAAGCGTCAGCTGTGCAATGTTCTCAATATGATGAGTATGCGGAAACATATCCACCGGCTGAACCGCTGTCACGGCATAGGCGGCATCCAGTAACTGCAGATCCCGAGCCTGTGTGGCCGGATTACAACTCACATACACCACACGAGGTGCCCTGATTTCCAATATTTTACGCACAAGCTGCTCATGCATCCCCGCCCGGGGAGGATCCGTGATGATCACGTCCGGCCGGCCATGCCGCGCAAAAAACGCATCATCACACACATCGATCACATCACCGGCAAAGAATTCAGCATGCTCGATCCCGTTGATCCTTGCATTCTCGCGCGCATCATCTACCGCCGCCGCAATCACTTCCACGCCAATCACCTTCGCCGCCAGGTCGCTGACGAATAAGCCAATACTACCCGTACCGCAATACAGATCGTAAACGGTCTCCCGACCCGTCAAGCCCGCCAACAGCTTTGTCTGCTCATATAAACGCTCTGCCTGACGGGTGTTGGTCTGAAAAAACGACTTCGGACCGATGCGGAACGATAAACTACCCAACCGCTCTGTCACATAGGGCTTGCCGGCAAATAAGACCGGTGTCAGGTCATGAATGCTATCATTCATCTTCGCATTGACCGTGAAATACATTGAGTCGATCATCGGAAACACCGCATGCAGATCCCGCAACAAACGATCCCGTTCCTCCGGCTCAGGTGCAGCAATCACCAGATTCACCATCAACTCCCCTGTTTCACATTGCCTGAAGACCAGATTCCGAAGCCAGCCGGTGTGCGAACGAATATCGTAAAAGACATGACCCCGTGCCAGCGCCTCCGTTCGGATCCAATTTCGAATCTCATTCACCGGACCGCCCTGCAAATGACAGGTCTCAATATCTACGATCTTGTCGAACAACTTTGGCACATGAAAACCCAAAGCCGGCTTTGATTTCAGGACATCCCGCTCCTCCACAGACACCTCACGCATCTCCTGATCCGTCAGATACCGCTTACTGCTGAAGGTGAATTCCAGCTTGTTCCGATAGGCACGCGTAGCCTCCGCGCCCAGGATAGGCATGACTTCCGGCAACTCAATCCTTCCGATCCGACGCAGATTATCCTCGACCTCCTGCCGCTTGTACTGCAACTGACGCTCATACGGCAACATCTGCCACTTGCAACCACCACACACGCCGAAATGGGCGCAAAAGGGGGCTACCCTTTCCTCCGAATAAGCATGAAAACGCAAGACTCGACCCTCCGCCCAGTCCTTCTTGCTGCGGGTAACCGCCACATCCACCACATCACCCGGCACCGCCCCCTCAATAAATACCACCTTGCCGTCAAGCCTGGCCAAAGAACGACCCTCCGCGGCATAACCCGTGACCAACACCTGCTCAATCACCCGGAATTTCTGTTTGCGCATCCTGCAAATGTAAACCCGGTCAGCCAATTGACCACCAAACCCCGATCACTCCGTTGAAGAAGAATAATGTATTTTAACATTTCAATCAATCATATATATTTAATTGTATGACAATATTATACAAATAATTAATTAGTTAACTATGTTCTATTCATGTCAAAAAAGTCATATTTCCGTCGCTTCGGCACAGGGTTTGTTAAGTACATAGCGTGGATTTGATCAGGATATTACACAGTGTCTTATTCGATAACGGAAGAAAAACCACATATAGACAATGGCCATGAACCCTAATCACATGAAGAACTCCTCCAGAAAAATGAACATACTACACAAATGTGCCATCGGCATGTCATCCGCAACGCTCCTGATCGCAGGATCCCTCCTGATCGCAGGCACCCGGTCGCAAGCGTCTCCAAACACAAACACATTAGTATATGGAAGACCGGCGGTTGATCCAACAGAAAAATCACCGTCGGTCGCCGTGTATGAAGAAATGAACCTCTGCGAAGCCGGACTCGACCAAAACGTCTTCGAAATGGCCATGAAAGGCTTCGAAAAACTACGGAACGAAGGCAGGGCGGGATACGACAGCGTGCTCGCCATCGTCGATTTCACCAAACCCTCCAGGCAGAAAAGACTCTTCGTCATCGACCTGAAAGCAAAAAAACTGGCCTACCACACCTACGTCTCCCATGGAAAAAACAGTGGACTGGAATATGCCACTCGCTTCTCCAATAAGCCATCGTCCCATATGAGCAGCCTTGGGTTTTACGTCACCCGAAAGACTTACCAGGGCTCCAACGGATATTCGCTTCAACTCGACGGATGCGAAAAAGGTGTGAACGACAAGGCGCTATCCCGGGCCATCGTCATGCACGCAGCCGCATACGCCAGCGAACAGATCGCCAATGGCAGAGGCTACATCGGCAGAAGCTTCGGATGCCCTGCCGTTCCGGCTCCGCTGCACCGGCCCATCATCGATAAGTTGAAAGACGGAAACGTACTCTTCATGTACTATCCCGATCAGTATTACCTCGAAAATTCAACCCTGCTCAAGAGCTGATAGATCAGGCTTCTTCAATTATTTGGGCCTCCGGGGAGTAGTCTATAGCAGATATGCCACCCATTGGGTGACCAAACCCGTCAGCAATCCCAGAATTATTTCCGCAGGAGTATGCCTGGCCAGGATGAGTCGCGAAGTGGAAACGAGTCCTGTCAGCAGGATCGAAATAATCATTGGCAGGGCAGACTCCGCCAATCCCCGGTCGATCAGGTTGTACATCAGGCCCAGCAGGCCGCCCAATCCGATCGCATGCATGCTGATCAACGAAAAATTATTAAGGACGATCGCCACGCTTGAAGCGAAAAACATGCCCTGACACATGTCGATCAACACTTCCGGCGAATCCGACTGGTTGCGGAACACATGCCAGGTCCAGAAAAAGAAAGTGATTGAGGCAATGTATGGAACAATGCGCTCCCGCGGCGTCCGCATCTGTAGTGAACTACTGAAACCAAGCCAACGCATCAGCATCACGATCAGCAACGGAAAGAACAGGTTGTTGACCACGAAGGTGATGAACCTGAACATGCGGACGCGCTCCGGGACGGCCAGGAACAGATCCGGATGGACGAACACGATATAATACATCATGTACACGCCCAGAAACAGGGGATGAAACAGCCAGGAAAACAATCCGGCCAGCCGCGTGAGCCAGGTCGGGTAAACAACGGGAAGACTCGCTTCAGTCATGCGATCACAATGATTTACGGAGACGCGCCACAGGAATATTGAGTTGCTCCCTGTACTTAGCGACGGTCCGACGTGCAATATTATACCCTTTTTCCTGCAGCAACTCCGTCAAACGCTCATCGCTCAACGGTTTTTTCTTGCTCTCAGATTCCACCAGGTCGCTCAGGATCTTCTTCACCTCGCGGGTCGAGACCTCCTCGCCACTTTCCGTGCTCAAGGATTCGCTGAAGAAAAACTTAAGTCGATAGGTACCGAACTCCGTTTGTACAAACTTGCTGTTGGCCACCCGCGAAACCGTGGAGATGTCCAAACCCGTAGAAGCTGCGATATCCTTCAGGATCATGGGGCGCATCGTTGTTTCGTCTCCCGTCAGGAAAAACTCCTGTTGATGCTGCAGGATCGCACCCATCGTGTGCAACAGCGTCTGCTGACGCTGACGGATGGCGTCGATGAACCACTTGGCCGCATCGATCTTCTGCTTGATAAACATCACGGCCTCCTTCTGACGACGATCGCTCTTGCTGCCCTTCTCATAGTCGCGCAACATCTCCCGATAACCTTCGCTGACCCTGAGATCAGGCGCATTGCGCGCATTCAGCGTCACATCCAGCTTGCCGGCATTATTGTGGATGAAAAAATCCGGAATCAGATAAGTGTCCGATGGCCCATCCGCCCCCAACTGGCCACCCGGCTTCGGATTCAGCCGCAGAATGATCGCGATGGCATCCCGCAGGCCCTCATCCGAAAGATTCAGCGAGCGCTGTATCTTCTCATAATGTTTACGAGTGAATTCCTCGAAATATTTTTCCAGGATCCGGATGGCCACCTGCTGCAGATACTCATCTCCGGAAGGTACCCGCCGGTATAATTGCAACAGCAAGCACTCCCGAAGATCACGGGCTGCAATGCCCGCGGGATCGAACTGCTGTATCACCTGGATCAGCGCCTCGGTATCGGCCACCGTGGTATGTATGTTCTGACGGAAAGCCAGGTCATCTACAATAGATTCCGTCTCCCGTCGAAGGTATCCGTCATCATCCAGACTACCGACGATCTGCTCCGCAATGCGATGCGATTCTTCACTCAGGTTCAGCATGCCCAACTGCTCAGACAACAATTCATGGAAGGATGATTCTACCCGGTGCGGTATAACCCGCCCATCATCCAGTTCAGGATGATTGTCGTCCCGCAAGCGATAATCCCCCACCTCGTCTTCGTCCTGCACATAATCACTCAGGTCCAAACTCCCGTAATCATCTTCTCCACCTTCATCACCATCGAAATCATCCCCCTCAGCACCCGCATCAAGCCCATCCCCAAGTTCGTCTGACGCCGAACTGACAGCCCCCTCTTCAGACATCTCCAATGCCGGATTCTCCTCAAGCTCCTCCTTGATCCGCTCCTCCAGGTTAGCCGTAGGCACCTGCAACAGCTTCATCAACTGTATCTGTTGAGGAGATAACTTCTGGAGAAGCTTCTGCTGTAGGCTTTGATGAAGGGCCATATGGATCGAATAATTGCAGGGTTTGAAAAAATCGGAGCTCCCATCAAAAATCAGGCCTAAATTTACGATAAATCCGGAGAATCAATGTGGCTCACGATTTGCATCGCAGTCTGGTCAGTCCCTTCGCAGGAAACCCGACAACTTGTGATTCCGGCGGATACTACCATTCCTTCATTTCAGGTATATCGGGCCAAGGATAGCACGCCTGCCCATTGGCAAAAGCCACCCATCCGAATCGGATTTCACACCCCGCTACCGGACAAACAGGTCAGAAATGTTGGATTCTTCTGCCGGCAGGAATGGAACTGGGAAAAGAAGACCGGAATTCCCGTTCGCCTGAGGCTGGGCTCACTTGAATATGTCGACAGGCTCGAAGGGAAGAGAAGATGACAGATCATGTCACGATTGACCCCAGATCGCTACCAACTGACCAGATTAAGGGTCCGACCGTCGCCAGCCACCCTGTTGATCCCGAACAAAGCGAATACGCGAACCTTCGCCATCGCCGGCCTCGCTCTCACGATTACCCGAATCAACATAAGTGACGTGATACTGCATCAATCGCGCATCAATCGGACAGGTAATGTCGAACTCTACCCGCTGAGCGAAAGGCTGTACGGCGATAAGTTTGGTCATTGCTCCTTCCTTCTCATCACCATAGCGTGCATATACCGCTACCTGACGGATCTTGCCGGTCAAACCCTGCGGTGCCACCACCGTCAGCCGCATCAGGTCATCGCGCTGCAACTCCGCCGCTTCAATCCTCGGTGACAGTGGCTTGATACCCGCCAGTCGCGGTACTGGTGGCACCAGGGCAGGATAGCGATAAAACCGGGTCCGCAAGGTATCATTCCAACCAAGCGGATTGCGGATGAATGACTTGCTGCTAAAGTAAATAGCCCCTCCAATATTTGGTGTCTGTCGTATGGCCTGCAACTGCCTCGGAATCAAGGTCCGATCCTTCCAGGCCGTATTGCTGCCCGCCCGGTAATATCCCAAACCGATATAACAGGGCTTGCCGAAAGAATTCTTGCTCCACCAGTCCAGCAATGGCTCGAACGGTGCATTGGGATGCGTAAACTCCCAATACAACTGAGGGGCCACATAATCGATCCAGTCATTCTTCAACCACAGGAGTATATCGGCATAGAGATCATCGTAATTCGTCTGACCCGCCCTCGTGGCGCTTCCCCTTGGATCCTGATCCTGGTTTCTCCAAACACCGAAAGGGGAGATGCCGAACCGACAATCCGGATTGGCCTCCTTGATGACCCGGTGCAGACGCACGATGATGGAATCCACATTGCTGCGGCGCCAGTCATCCCGCGTCATTCCGGCTCCGTAGATCCGATAGGTTGAAGTGTCCGGAAACTCCTTTCCGCTAATCCGATACGGATAAAAATAATCATCGAAATGGATGGCATCCACGTCATATCTGCGTACAATATCTGAAACGACATTTCCGACAAATACCTGGGCTTCGGGTTGACCGGGATCGAAATATCGCTTGTCGCCATAATCCAGAAACCAACCCGGCTGCTTACGGGTGATATGATCCGAGGCCACTGAAGATCGGGTGATGTTGAATACCGCACGGTAGGGATTGAGCCACGCATGGAACTCCATGCCCCGCTTATGCGTTTCCTCGACCATGAACTGGAGCGGGTCGTAATACGGCTCCGGCGCCTTACCCTGCACACCAGTCAGCCACTCGCTCCAGGGTTCATAAGAAGATGGATAAAAGGCATCCGCCGCCGGCCGGATCTGCATGATGATCGCATTCATGCCGTTGGCCCGATGCAGATCAAGCATTTGGATGAATTCCGCCTGCTGCTCGGCGCTCGACAATCCTTTTCTGGAAGGCCAGTCGATATTATCTACCGTGGCGATCCAGGCCCCCCGAAACTCATGACGCGGGGATACCTCATCCTGTGCAAAAGCCGTACTCAGGAACCCCGTTATGAGGACGAAGAGACAAATGGCACGGTTCAAAAGACCGCAGCCCAAAGCATTAGTTGAATGATTACCCATATGTCAAAGTTACGATGCACTACATTCACCGGTCTCCGTGAAGATCCCGATACGAATGATTCACGAATTCAAAAGTATAGATCCGCATCAGGATCATCAGATAACTGAACAACAGTGGGCCGAAGATAAATCCCATGAAACCGAATAGATTAAGACCGACGATCACACCGAAGACCGTCACCAGCGGATGCACATCTCCGATCTTCTTCATCAACTTGATCCGCGCCACGTAATCGATATTGCCCGTCACGATCAGACTATAGATCAACAAACCCGTCCCCTGCCAGGTCATCCCCTGGGCATACAGAAAGATCACCAGGGGAACCCAGATGACCAACGTCCCCACGATCGGAAAAAAGGCGAACACACCCGTCAGAAAGCCCCACATCCCCCAGTCGTTCAATCCGAAAATGATGTAGCCGATCGTCGCCGCAACCCCCTGAATGAGCGAAATCAACGGAATGCCAATGGCGTTGGCACGCACGCTGTTCATCGTTTCCGCCGCCAGTACGTCAATGCTCGATCGACTCAGTGGCAGGTATCCGTTGAGATGTCGCTCCATCTCCCGACCATTGACGAACATGAAATAAAGGACGAAGAACATCACCGCGATATTGCTCAGAATGTTCGCTGTACTGTTCAGAAAGGTCGGAATGAAACCGCTCATCCGCGTGCGGATAGAGGCGATCGAATCTGTGGTGATCACTTCAAAGCCCGCAATAGATGTGATCCGGTCAGTCAATGTCTTGACCCCCTGCAGCAATTCATCGGAATGACTGAAAATGTCATGGATCCTGGGAGTAACCAAATGGAATACGTAATAGAGGGGCAGTCCGATCAAAACGAACAGGGCGGTCAGGAATAACGTAGCCGTAATCGACTTACCCCATTTGCGGCGCTCCGTAAGATCAAACCAAAGATTTCTGCCGATGATGTAAAACGTTACCGCACCCAAGAAACCAGGGAGGAAAATATACAACTCCTCCACAATCAAAAATCCCAGGGCCAGAATGATGATCAGGAGGATGACCTGTCGGATGCGATTGTTGAACTGCTCTGTCATGATAAACAAGTTTAAAGCACCGGTATACATCCAATTCCCCTTCAGCCTCCGATCCCGCGATCTGACACTTGGGTTTTATTCAGCCCCAGACCTTGGTTCCTTCGCTGCAATTGGAACAAATATCGATGTTTTTACGGCCCTGCATCAACTGCGAACGAAAGGCCCGATAGGCCTTATCATGCCAGATCTCCCGGAATGAAGCTCCTTTCAGATCCCCGAGGCGGTGCGTGGCATCTTTGTCGAAACAACATGGCACCGCGATCCCGTCCCAGGTGATTACATTCGCGTGCCATAGTTTCCAGCAATGGTTGGCCATCTTGTTCTTGGGAACACGCTTACCGTCATTTCCGGTCTTGTACCGACTATATTTATTGATCGTGGTGACCAAACCGTTCGGATCCTCTTCGTAATCGTATATCTGGGCCGTCTTGTACCAGACAGCATCCACACCAATCTCACGACCAAGCCGTTCTACCTCTTCGATCTGATGCTCATTCGGACGCACCACCAGAAACTGAAAGATCACAAAGGGCGTCTTGCTCTTCATTTCCCGTTTCCACTTGACGATCTCCTGCGCACCGGCGATCACCTTATCCAATTTTCCACCCACCCGATACTGCTGGTACACCTCCTGCGTAGTTCCGTCAATGGAAATGATCAGCCGATCCAACCCGCTCTCGACCGTTCGCCGGGCATTTTCCGGTGTCAGGTAATGCGCATTCGTGGAGGTCGCCGTATAAATACCCTTCGCCGAAGCATAAGAGACCATGTCCAGAAAAGCCGGGTTCAGGTATGGCTCTCCCTGAAAATAAAAGATCAGATAGATGAGATCACGGTGGATCTCGTCGATGGTACGGCGAAAGAACGAGGGCTCCAGCATACCCGTAGGACGGGTGAAGGCCCGCAATCCGCTCGGGCATTCAGGGCAACGCAGGTTGCAGGAAGTCGTGGGCTCGAAGGAGATCGAGATCGGCAAACCCCACTGGATCGGCCGACCTGTCAGGCGACTTAACTGGAAACTGCTATATACCTTCAACGCATTCCACGCCCGGCGCAGGGTAATGCGTGAGATCAGATTCAAGGTGTCGGTTAGGTGCAGAGATGACATACTATGTAAAATTAATCGAATGCCCATTGCTAGCACCGAAATTGAATAGGATGTTTCTTTGCAGATATGCCAGTCAGGAAACCGGGAAACCCGAAGAAAACACCCAGAAGACATCGAAAAAGCCTTACCATCAAAATACTCGGGGCCGTTGCATTTACCGCCATGCTCTGTTTCCTCGGATATCTGTTGAGAAATTACATCCTGGATCGGAGGGCAAGATTCACCAGGTATCCGGGTTTTGGCATCTCCATCCCGACGGATTTCAACATTTACGGAATAGACGTTTCACATCACCAGGGACATATCGCATGGGATGCTGTCCGACAGATGCAAGAAGGACGCGTCAGACTCGGCTTTGCATTCATCAAGGCAACAGAAGGAATCCGATTGAAAGATCCCCGTTTCGACAGAAACTGGCGAAGCGCCAGGCAGAACGGAATCCGTCGCGGAGCCTACCACTACTTTCTGCCGGATAAAAGTGCCAGACAACAGGCAACACACTTCATTCAACAGGTGAAACTCACCAGCGGAGACCTTCCACCCGTGCTGGACGTCGAAGAAACACGCGGAATGCCACCTGCAACCGTCAGGAAACGGGTCAGGGAATGGCTCGACATTATCCGGAAACATTACAAAGTGAAGCCCATCATCTATGCCAGTCCATCCTTCTATCACAGAGTGTTGGGCAATGAATTCAACGATCATGAACTCTGGGTCGCACATTATGTGCGCAGGAATCAACCCCGCATCGGAAGGAACTGGAGCCTCTGGCAATTCAGCGAATCGGGCAGGGTCAACGGGATCCGGTCAAGGGTCGATTTCAATGTTTTCCGCGGAGACTCTACGGAATTCCGGAAATTGCTGATGCCCTGATGAACAAGCCCTGTTAAAGCTTGTTTGCACAAAACAAACAAATTCAAGAGTCCATGGAACCCGATGTCGCCCTTTTCCTGAAAAAGATCGTCTGGAGCCTGTCCGCAGCTCTTGTGTGGATGCTGGTGAACACAATTTTCGGCATTCGATTCCGGTATTTTCTCTTCGAAGAGGGACATTCCCTTGGTTCTGCGATATTCTACAGCTGGCTCTTGGTCAGCTTCTTTCTCATGCTGAAACTCTACCGAAAATGGTGGAAGGATCGTGAGCGTCTCATTCGCTGAGCCTCTCGCATCCCTTATTGCTTTCCGTCCAGTATAATGGGTACGCCTCCTTTCGAGGGCATCACTATGATCTTCGAATTGGCGGATCCCGCGAGTTCCTTCATCGCCTTGATCTGCTCGTATTGCAACTGCCTCTCGGATAAGCTCTCACTCACAATGCGCTGGTAATCAGCAATACCCTGTGCCTCGACTCGCTTGCGCTCTGCCTCCTGCTTTTCCTTCTGCAGGACAAACTGCATCTTCTGGGCATCTTGCTCCGCATTGATCTTCTGCTCGATCACGGCCTTGACAGATCCCGGCAGGGTGATGTTACGCACCAGCAGGTTCTCCAGGAACAAACCCCGCTTCTTGAAATCCTGATCGATCGACTTGAAGATCCGGTCCTGAAACTCGTCCCGCTTCGTCGAATACAGGGAAACGGCATCATAATAAACAGCGTTGTCACGGATCCGGGTACGGGTGATCGGCCGCACGATCTTGTCTTCATAATTTACCCCGATCTCGCGGATCAGACGAGGCGATTCCTCCGGAATGACCCGATACAGCACAGAAAGGTCGATCGTCACCTCCAAACCGTCCGCCGTCAACACCCGAATGGCATCGTCACCCGTTTGAGCGCCTTCATCGTGCTGGCCACTCATGGTGTAATTCTGCGTCCGGACATCCAGCTCCCGGACATCCATCACTGGATTCACAAAATTCAGACCGCTCGGTAAAATGTCTGACTGCACCTTGCCAAAGAGAGATTTTACCCCGACAAATCCCGCATCTATCTGCTTCACACTGGACGTAATCAAACCAAGGACAATCAACACAATGGCTATAACCCGCAAAACCGGCATCAACCGTTGCGCCGTAGGTTGGGTACCGGCAGGAAGAAATATTGCAATAGCGAGCAGAATTACTCCAAGAATGATGGCGAACATTTAAATAAGTTTTGAAGGTTTAGATGAAACCTGAGACAGAAAAGTTGCATTTCTACCTCAATAAATCAGGGATAGTTCAACTGCTATGATCAGAAACAATGACCCATTCGCCCCTTATCTTCCTGAATAACAAGGTATAATGTCCGCCCACATCCCCGGCTGATCGCTTGAGGGACCACTTGCCAACGACGTGAAAGTAACGGGCCGAAAGTCGCCTGACCTGAATGAGATCGAACCTCAATTTTCCCATGCGGGCCGTATCACCATAATTACGTCGATAGCTTGCCAGGGTGCTGGCATACCCATAGGTGACACCGGACTTCCCGATGTACATCAGGGAATCACTCTCCCAGTATCCATGCATGAACCCCTCCAGGTCACCCCGATTCCATGCAGCCGTCTGTTGGTCAAGGATTAACCTGACGCTCCGCTCGGCACGGGACTGAGCCCTCAGATCCGGAATGGCAAGGATCAGGAAAACAATCTGAAGTACGAGAAGCAAAAGGATTGGTCGTCGTTTCATGATCTTATGTAGTTGGGATGGCAAAAAAATGAAAAGCCGCGAATGGCGGCTTCTCTTATAACTCATACGTGATATTCATCAGATGCGCAGGGCTGCCAGATAAGCTGCACCTACTTCAGCACTCTTCAACGGAGTGGTGTTATCGTATCGCTCCTGCTCTACGATGTAATGCTTCATGCCTCGGTCGGCCGCTGCTCTGAGCACTTTGGAAAAATCAATCGTGCCTGCACCCAGATCACAGGAAGCATCCTGTTCCTTGGGATCTGCATTTTTCATCCTATCCTTGACATGACAGAGCGTGAAACGATTTGGATACTTCTCCAACCATGTCAAAGGATCGGCACCGGCCGTAACCACCCAGTAGATATCCATTTCAAAGTCCACCAGGGCCGGATCCGTAGCGTCCATCAGCAATTCTTGCGGCATCTTACCCTCCACCGGCTCAAAGGTGTAACCATGGTTGTGATAAGCAAACCTGATTCCGTTCTTTCGGCATATCTCGCCACGCTGGTTGAAGATATCGGCGAATTTCTTGTAATCGTCCGCTGTTTTCTGTGCACCGATCCAGGGTGAGATGAGATAACGCATCCCGATTTCAGAGGCTTGTGCCGCCTTACGCTCAAAATCCTTGTCGATATCACAATGGCAGGACACCATTGTGAGACCCAATTCATCGAGATACTTCTTGAAATCCATATGCGGCATATTCCAGAACATGCCCTGCGGTCCTTCGTATCCCTCCAGTTCCTTATACCCGAATCCCGCCACCTGTTTGATCACACCGCGGGGGTCTTTTGGCATGTCATCGCGCAGCGTGTACAACTGCAAACCATAAGAGGCCAATGCCACACTACTTCCCGCCGCTGCACCCAGTTTGGCGGTATCGCTGCCTGCTTGATCTGTTCCGCCCGACTTACAGGCAATACCAGCAAATGTTATTCCGGAGGCCGCCCATGCAGCTGTTCTGAGAAACTTCCTTCTGTCAATGGTCATATGGCTCGATTGTTTGTTGAGGTTAATGAGGGCGATGCAGCCTAGGACAACAACATTCAGAAAATCACGGATGATGCCTTTTCAAAGCATTAAGCCCAGGCCCTGTCACCCTTTTTGTAAGGCACACATCCTTCAAAACGTCCTGGAACAGCCACATACCGAAGAGCCTGTGTGGCGCCGATTTCAGAGGTGAAATAACCCAACAGCGTGAGCTGCTTCATCAGTCCGAAATAATGGTTCGGATCCTCCTTCTTTTTCTTGGTATTATATTCCTTTAGTTCCTTGTCGATGCCGGAAAGCAGCGTGTGCCGCTGCTCGGGTGTCGCTTTCATGAATGCATGACCATGCGACTTCTGACAAGCTTCGTCGATGGTCTTCATCCCCTCCAGAAAGATCTTCTGATCCTTCTCCTCGTAACAATCGGTTACCATGACCTGCATGAAAGCACCCACTTTGGCAGCCTTGGCTCCGGGCGTATTGGTGGTGGGAATGATCGTCTCAGCCAGCTCGTCCAGGAAAGCAATATCATCCGTAGAGAAACTCAACCCGGCCACCGACTTCGCATCCGGCTGACGACAACCCTCCAGAAATGCGGCGCCTCCCACGATCGTTCCTCCGAATAAAAGGGCAACCCGGCCCAACGCGTCACGTCTGTTCATACAGGATCTATTTGATGTCTAAAATATGAAAAAAATGATGAGTTTCGGAAAGCACACAGAGATAACCATCACTGCCGGCAAAACGGTTTAGAATCACCGGTTGAATTGTTTATCACCCGACCACATCGATTTGAAGCCTTTGTTTTAACTTTAATCCATCTAGTTGGTATAAATCCTTACAAATAACGAGAAAACCATGATCAAGAAAAGTAGCCTGTTTTTGATGGGATTGGGCCTGACAATGTTTTCATGCGTCAGTACCAAAAAATTCGAATCACTGCAGGGAAAACTGAATGAAGCAGAGATCTCCATCAAGGGTTATCAGGCACAAATTCAATCCTGCCGGGATGAAAAGGCAGTAATAGACCGGAACCGGGCAGCACTGGAATCGAAGATCGGCCTCCTGGAAGAGCAGAACAACATGCTCAAGAAAAACAACAACCAGGCCCTGAAGCAATTGGAAGACCTCTCCGTCATATCCTCTTCACAGGCGGAAAGCATCAAGAAATCACTCGAAAACATCGGAGCCAAAGACAACTATATCCAGGGCTTGCAACGGCAGATGTCGCGCAAAGACTCGCTGAACATGGCGCTCGTCATGAATCTTAAAGGTGCCATTGGAAACCTCGACGACAAGGACATCAACATCAAGGTGGACAAGGGTGTCGTTTTCGTCGACATCTCCGACAAACTGCTATTTAAGTCAGGCAGCTACGATATCACCGACCAGGCCAAAGAAGTCCTCGGGAAAGTGGCCACTGTACTGAAAAATCAGCCCGATATCGAATTTATGGTAGAAGGTCATACAGACGATGTTCCCTTCACCAAGGGGCTTCTGGCAGACAACTGGGACCTGAGTGCAAAACGCGCCACCACCGTCGTTCGGATGCTTCAAAAGGAATATGGAATGGATCCCGCCAAGATGGCCGCTGCCGGACGCGCCGAGTATCTGCCCATCGCCTCAAATGGCACGCCTGAGGGTAAAGCCGCCAACCGACGTACTCGCATCGTCATCCTGCCCCAACTCGACCAGTTCTTCAAACTGCTCGAAAATCCGGGTCGCTGATCGGAACAATAAACATGATTACAAACCGGGGAGCTCTTCGAACTCTCCGGTTTTTTTATTCTTCCACACATTATCCCAGGTGAAAACCCTTCCGTTCATCGCCACATACACACCGGGTGACAGGGTCTGAACAAACGCAAGGGCACTGCCGAGATTGAACAACCCGTCGGAACTGCCGAACTTATAAGGAATCATCGCCCCGGTAAGTACGATCGTTTTGCCAATTGATCTGCCCGCCAACACCCTTGCTGTCTCCGCCATCGTATCTGTCCCATGCGTGATCACGATCCGAGCATCCTCCGAATGTCGACACTGCTCTACGATCAGATCACGGTCCCCCTCAGTCATATCCAGACTGTCAATCATCATCAATGTTCGGATCCTGACATCCAGGCGACTCCGACCCAGTCGCAGCATCTCCATCAGATGTGTGTCCTTGAAAAACAAGGTGCCCGTGAGCTCATTGTATTCCTTATCAAAAGTGCCGCCCGTTACGAATATGCTGATTGACATGTCCCGTGTTTCTGCAAAAATAGAAAAGGCAGAACATACGTTCAATCCATATTCCCCGCCAGGACATTCTTACACTGATCCCGGTTACGGATTCAGCCAGGAAAAGATGATACCGGCCACAGCTGCCAGAACCATTTCAGCGCAAAACTCACCACAAAAGGATGCGCGTAAAACATCCAGTCGGTCGATGCATCCGACCACCTGAACATGTCACTCCAATAGAATTCCGCCAGACCCGGGAAGAATTTGACCTGCAGGAATAAAAACAACAGACTCATAATCAGCAGGACGTCCCTTCACCGTATCGATTCCCAATCGTGCACATTGGAAGTTCCTTCAATCACCGTGTTCATCAACTGCGTTCCATAATTGGTCTGCGCCTTTACACTTAAAGAGAAAAAATGTGCAACGATAAATATGAATATCAGAGAGGAAAATCGGTCAATTAATCTTTGATTCATCTGTTGGTTTTTTTCGGGTTCCTGATATATTTATATTTATCTGTCAAAAGAATATCCCATCAATTCAGTGGAATATGACCTGAACTTGCCTGCTCTGTGATTTATGTTACAGAAAAAAACGACATGGGTCTTAATTGGAAAGATGGTAATTAAAGCGTGATGAGTATGGACAAAAAAGAGGGCCGCCTGAAAAGGCGACCCGTTAGTAAAACTAAAAACCAAAACCCAACTTATGTTGACAGCGCCGCCTGTGCCGCAGCAAGTCTGGCGATGGGTACCCTGAAAGGAGAACAACTCACATAGTTCAATCCCATACGATGGAAGAACTTCACGCTCTCGGGATCTCCTCCATGCTCCCCGCAGATACCCACCTTTAATTTCTTCTTCGTCTGACGACCTCGCTCCGTTCCCAGTCGAACCAACTCCCCCACGCCTTCCTGATCGATGCTTTGGAAAGGATCCTCCGTCAGGATTTTCTGATCCAGATAGTTCGGCAGGAAGCCACCGATATCATCACGACTGAAACCGAAACACATCTGCGTGAGATCATTGGTTCCAAAACTGAAAAAATCCGCAAACTCAGCCATCTGCCCGGCCTTCAGCGCCGCCCGTGGAATTTCGATCATCGTGCCAAACAAATAGGGAATCTTTTTCACTCCCTTCGTTGCACATACCTCAGCATACACCCGATCAACGATGGCCTTCTGGTGCACCAATTCATTAGATGTACAAGTCACCGGTATCATGATCTCCGGAAATACCTTCTTACCTGCCTTGTTCAACTCAGCGGCCGCTTCCAGGATGGCACGAACCTGCATCTCCGTGATCTCCGGATAACTGATGCCAAGCCGGACACCCCTGTGACCCAACATGGGATTGTTTTCGTGAAGAGACAAAACGCGACGCTTCAATATGCTGACACTGATGCCCAGTTCCTTGCTCAACTCATGCAACCTGGCCGGATCATGAGGCACAAACTCATGCAAGGGCGGATCCAGCAACCGGATCGTGACAGGATATCCGGTCATAACCTTCATCGTTTCCTTGATGTCCTGCTTCACATACTTGAACAACTCATTCAATGCGGTACGACGTTCTTTCTCCGTCTTGCTGACGATCATCTTACGCAACAAGAACAATGGCTTGTCACTCCCCTCCCCGTAAAACATGTGCTCAGTCCGGAACAGTCCGATACCTTCGGCTCCGAACGACAACGCCGTGGCCGCATCATGGGCAGTATCCGCATTCGTACGCACCCCCATCACCCGGTGCTTGTCGACCAGCTTCATAAAATCACGATAGGAACTGTTCTTGTTCAGATCGATGTCCACCAATGGCAATGTCCCCTCATAAACCAGGCCCTTCGATCCGTTCAGACTGAGCCAGTCTCCCTCATGAATGACCTGGCCGGCCTTCGTTTTAAAGGTCTTCGTTTCCGAATGAATCTCAATGTCACCGCAACCTACGATGCAACACTTGCCCCAACCCCGCGCCACCAGTGCCGCATGCGAAGTCATGCCACCCTTCGTGGTCAGGATGGCCTGAGACTTATGCATACCATCTACATCCTCCGGAGAAGTCTCTTCCCTGACCATGATCACCTGCTCTCCCCGAGATGCCCATTCCACGGCCTCGGCTGAAGTAAAGACGACGCGGCCCTTCGCACCGCCCGGACCCGCCGGCAGTCCCTTGGCAATAGGTTTGTTTAACAGCTCCGCATCGGGATCCAGCATGGGTAGCAATAACTCCACCAGCTGATTGGGTGCCACCCGGTTGATGGCCGCCGCCTCATTGATCAGTTTCTCCTGAAACATCTCAATGGCCATGCGAACCGCTGCCACACCATTGCGCTTGCCCACCCTGCACTGCAGCATGTAGAGCTTGCCCCGCTCAATGGTAAATTCCAGGTCCTGCATATCCTTATAATGACGCTCCAGCCGACGTTGATATCCATTCAGCTCCTTATAAAGCTTGGGCATGATCTCCTCCAGCGTGGGAAAATGCGCACTCTGATCGTTCCTGGAATAGGCATTCACGGGCGCAGGAGTTCGCGTACCGGACACCACATCCTCACCTTGCGCATTCACGAGATATTCTCCATAGAACTGGTTTTCTCCGGTGCCGGGATTGCGCGTGAAAGCAACACCTGTCGCACTGTCCATGCCCATGTTGCCAAACACCATCGACTGTACATTCACCGCCGTACCCCACTCAGGCGGGATCTTCTCGATCCGACGATACTCAACCGCACGCTTTCCGTTCCAGCTGGAAAAGACAGCACCCACCCCACCCCATAACTGCTCGAACGGATCATCCGGGAACGCACGACCCAATACCTTCTTGACCGTCTTCTTGAAATCTTCGACCAGTGACTTGAGCTCTTCCACGGTCAGATCCGTATCACTTTGATAACCGCGGGCATGTTTGATCGCCTCAAGTTTTTCATCCAGCACTTTACGAATGCCTTTGCCTCCCTTGGGCTCAATAGCGGCCGCCTTCTCCATCACCACATCCGCATACATCATGATAAACCGGCGATAGGCATCATAAGCAAACCGCTCGTCTCCCGTCTGAGCGATCAACCCCTTGATCGTTTCAGCATTCAATCCCACATTCAGGATTGTCTCCATCATGCCGGGCATCGACCGGCGCGCACCCGATCGGATCGATAATAACAAAGGATTGACAGGATCTCCGAAACACTTGCCCATCAAGCCTTCCACCTGAACCAGTGCAGACCTGACCTGAGCCTCCAATAGCTTCGGGTAGGTATGGTTGTTGGCATCGTAATAAGTGCAGACCTCCGTGGTGATCGTAAATCCGGGTGGAACCGGCAACCTCAACCTGGGATGACCCGCCATCTCAGCAAGATTCGCACCCTTGCCCCCCAGGAGGTTCTTCATGGACTCGTTGCCATCGGCCTTACCAGCGCCAAAAAAATAGACATATTTCCGGGATTTGCCGGTTCGTGGAGTCACAGGAGCCTTTGCCATTACATGGGATTTGTTTCACCACATAGTTAAGCTGAACCCTCACCCAGTTTGATGGGGTGACATCACTTGAAACGATGATTGTAGTCACCGTGAAAGATGACCCGGATCAGAAAAATCGGTACTGCGAGATCTTGAGGTCTGGGTTAATCCTCAAAGATGAGCCCCATGACCTGCTCATCAATAAATCTGTCTTCTGAAGCTAGATAACTATAATCACGCAGAACACCTTCAAAGCGAAATCCCACACGTTCATAAACACGTATTGCCCGTTCATTGGCGGTTGCCACCGTCAACTCCATACGTTTAAAACCCCTCCCACGCGCAAGTGCTACCGCAGATCGGATCATCTCCGTCCCAATGCCCCGGCAAGAATGATCCGGATCAATCGCCACACCGCCGAGATAGACGATATGACTGTTGCGATGTTTCATAGGCTGCAACTTGAACATCCCGACAGTCACGCCCTCAAAGGCATACGTGTACAACATACCTCGGTCCGTCAACATCCTCAGTTCCGGTAAGAAATCTTCCATTGGCTGCACCTCGTACAACAACCAGGGGTTAGTGGCCGGATGCATGTACAACCGATATAAAAAGGAGAAATCCTCCGGTGACGCTACGCTGATCATGCCCGAAAGTTAGCATGTATTCCGATTTCGTATCTTCCTTGTTAAGAAACAAGCCCCAAGCATGACCTTCCGAATTACATTCTTCGCCTGCCTCCTGGCTGGATTGACCGCATCAGCCCAAACACCCGCCGACCTCATCATTAAAAACGGAAGGATCATCGATGGTACAGGCAATAACTGGTACCGTGCCGATATCGCCATCAAAAACGGACGAATCATTGGCATGGGTAAAAACCTGCCACATACCGCCACACGAACCATCGATGCCGGCAATCTTTACGTCACACCGGGTTTCATCGATGTACATGCACATATCGAAGGAGGTATTTTTGATCGGCCTACCGCCGATAATTACATCCGCGACGGAGTGACCACCGTCGTGACCGGCAACTGCGGAAATTCTTTCGACGATCTGGGGACTTTCTTCCAGAAGTTGGACAGCATGCGCACTTCCATCAACGTCGCGTCCCTGGCCGGCCATAATACCATTCGCCGGCTCGGCATGGGACTCCTCGATAAGGCTCCTACCGCTGAAGAACAACGAACAATGGACTCCCTGATGCAAGATGCCATGGACGACGGAGCGGTAGGACTCTCCACCGGCCTGATCTACCTGCCCGGCATGTATGCTAAAACCGAAGAAATCGTTTCCCTCGCACGTATCGCCGGACGTAAAAGTGGAGTTTATGCCACACATATGCGCAACGAAGGCAGCAAAGTGACCGAGGCCATCGAAGAAGCCCTCACCATCGGACGTGAAGCCGACATCCCCGTTCAGATCTCCCATTTCAAAGTGGCCGGCCGGTCAAACTGGGGACGGTCAACATCCACGCTCGATCAGGTGATCAACGCCCGCAAACAAGGCCTCGATGTGACGATCGATCAATACCCATATACCGCCAGCAGCACCAACCTGGCCGTCACTGTCCCGGACTGGGCGCTCGATGGAGGACTCGACTCCCTTCGGAAAAGAATCAGAGACAATGACCTGAAAAAGAAGATCATCCAAGGCATGGCCAATACTCTGAAAAAGTCCAAAAACAAGAATTACAGTTATGCAGTCGTAGCCATGTATAGTCCTGACACCACGGTCAATGGCAAAAACATCAGCGAGATCAACAAAATGAAAGGCCGAAAACCTAAACCGGCATTCGAAGCCGAAACCATCCTCGACATGCTCATGAAAGGCAACGCTCAGATGGTCTATCACACCATGAACGAAGATGACGTCCGCTATTTCATGAAATATCCCTTCAATATGCCTGCTGCAGACGGCGGTGTGAGCTCCGGCAAAGGCATGCCCCACCCTCGTGGATATGGCACCAATGCCCGCGTACTCGGAAGATACGTCCGCGAACAGGGTGTCATCGGCTTCGAAGAAGCCATCCGCAGAATGACCTCCCTGCCGGCCCAAAAATTCGGATTAAATGACCGCGGCCTGTTGAAAGAAGGATTTGCCGCCGATATCGTCATACTAGACCCCGAAAAAGTAAGCGACAGATCCACTTTCGATGTTCCACACCAGTTTTCAGAAGGGATACCCTTCGTAATCGTAAATGGAATCCCGGTGGTCGAAAACAATCAACACACCGGACAACGAAGCGGACAAACCCTGAAAAGAACAGGCGGGAAGTGATCACCTCCCGCCCGATATAATGGTTTATTGCTGCATGGCCGACTTGGCATCATCCAGCAATCGGATGAACTTCTTTATGTTCGGATCATAACCATATCCCTCCGATACGAGTCGCTTCTCTTCGCCGTCGACAAAGAAGTAGTATGGCTGGCTGTTGGCCTGGAACCTCGTGACCTGCATGTCAGCATTCTTGTCTCCCAAGGTGGTAACCTTCTTGGTCAACGCCTCTGAATAATAATGCTCTTTTTCGGGCAGATCAATGTTTTGTACATCAACATACAGTGATACGATCACAAAATCCTCCTTCAGACGCTTCATAACTTCCGGATCACTCCACACCTCCGCTTCCATCTTACGACAGTTCACACAATTGATGCCAGTGAAATCGATCATCAGAGGCTTTCCCACCTTCCTCGCCACGGCCAGGGCCTCTTCGTAGTCGAAATACGTGGACATCCCGTATGTTGTCACCACCTCCGGCTCGTACATCCGCATCCGGTCATGATATTTGACCGGCTTCGGTAATCCGGAGGACCCTGTATCATCATGATCGGTTTCGGAAACAGATCGCTGGGCTCCCGACGTCGAAATGAAATCCTGAGTGCCCAGGGGTGGTACAAACGCCCCGATCCCCTTCAGCGGTGCCCCCCACAATCCCGGCACCATGTACACGGTAAAACTGAGCGTAAGTATCGCAAACATCAGTCGGGTCACCGTCAAATAAGGAAGGCCGAAATCATTCTTCGGCAGCTCGTCATCATGATGCAATTTGATCTTACCGAGCAGATATAACCCCAGCAGACCAAAGATCACAATCCAGAGACTTAGAAAAACCTCGCGATCAAGGATGCGCCAGCCCTTCACCAGATCGGCATTCGACAGGAACTTCAACGCCAGCGCCAATTCCAGAAAGCCCAACGTAACCTTCACAGCATTCAACCATCCACCAGCCTTACCTAAAATATTCAGTTTGCTCGGAAAAAAGGCGAATAAGGCAAAGGGAAGTGCCAAAGCGACGGAAAATCCCAGCATCCCCACCAGAGGTCCCAAATAACTTCCCTTGGCGGCCAACACCAACAGGTTCCCGATGATAGGACCGGTGCAGGAAAAGGATACCAGCACCAGGGTCAACGCCATGAAAAAGATGCCCACGAAACTGGTCGTGCCGGCACGAGCATCAGATTTGTTCATCCAGGATGATGGCAGGTTGATCTCAAAAGCGCCCAGAAAAGAGATACCGAAGATGACAAACAGGGCAAAAAACACCAGGTTGGCAATCCAGTTCGTCGCCAGATTATTCAAAGCCGCCGGACCGAATACCAGGGTTATGAGAAAACCCAACAACGTAAAGATGATGATGATCGAAGCGGCATAAAACATCGCGTTCCGGATACCCTGCGTTCTGTTTGTACTTCGCTTCGTGAAGAAACTCACCGTAACGGGTATCATGGAATACACACAGGGTGTCAACAAGGCCAACAGGCCGCCACCGAAAGCGGCAATGAAGATCCACCACAATGATCTGTCTCCCATCGGCGAAGCATCAGAGGAACCTGCGACGGGAGCGATCTCGAAACGAAAGGTTTCCGATCCGTTCAAAAATTCATCTCCACGCTTGTACATGAACCTCAATTCACCCTTCAATACCACACTGTCGGTAGTTGAAATCCTGACGTCCTGACGCCAACGCACGGAATCCTGATGAAAAAAGGTCTGCGCCTCCAATGCCTCGTCACGCTCCTGCAATGGTGCAACCATTGATGATGGTTTCCCTGTGATATAAGGCCTGGATGAACTGTCGAACTCGATATCCGAATACAAAACATCCTGCCCATCCGGCAATCGATAAATGCGGGTGCCGGATGATCCCTTCACATCAAAATACAACCGAACCGTGGAATCATTCAGCCGCTCCTTCTGAAAACCAACCACGGGTGCTTCCTGCGCCAGACTATGTGCAGAAATCCCCGCTGCAAAAAGCAGCAGGGATAATATTTTTTTAACCATAAGAATTTTTTGATGGGATTCACTGTAGCGTCAGCGAAAAACGCTGGGTAGCCGGCGGAAGACATTCGGTATCATTACACATCATGAATTCAATGCTACCGCTAACATTCGTCTTGACCTTGCCTTTGACGGACAAGTCCTGAACAAAAGTCACTTCGTTTGAAAACTGCTTCACATTGACCCCAAATAACTTCTCGTAATGATTTTCCAGCTTACCGACCTCTTTGACAGTACCGGTAAATGTAACCAGCGGATTCTTCGTGAATTCAACAGTGGTGGGAACCGGCCCCCCATCAGGCGTATGCTGAGAATAGATATGCCAACCCTTCTCCAGTACCGCTTTCATGCTGACCACATACTTTCCTCCTCCCGTCGCCTTGACCGTATGTGTCCATTTCACCGGATTTTTCACCTGGGCTTTCAAAGCAGACAAAGAAAGAGCCAGTGGCATCAGCAATAAGAACTTAAAAAGCGGTGTACGAATCATGATTCCTCATTTGATTAAAACAAAATTAGTCATTTGAATCGATGAGATATGTGACTTTCAACACCTCACAGTCCTGAAGGTTTGGAAAAAAGATATCAGTTCCAACTCCTTTCATGCTTTTCGACATCATATCCTTACAACATTTAGACGAGGATCGACACCCTTTTCGATGGGAATAAACTGTTAATGATGCGAAAGCGCACGAATCAACATTTCCGCAGGTTTGATTTGTGTGGTAGGATTCACCACAAAAAACTGCGGCTTGGGTGCGTTTGGACATACTTCACGATGCTTGTTCTGAAGCCTGCGCTTGAAATTACCCAGATAACCGGGTTTGGAGATCATTTCCTTTTCCAATGGTACGGATTCGACGAGTTCGTCTTCGACATACATCAGGAGATTCATGGGGATTGGATTTGTAACAAAAATAGGCCTGTTGCAAGGCGCGGGTCAAGAAGACAAGTACTCGATTTCACGCGTAATTGTACGAGTGTGTCTATCCCTTCCGGTTGAGGGTTTTCGCAGGTTCAACCCGTTGAAAACCACACGACACGGATTCTTTTCAAATCCATCGATACTCAAAACGGCTTTTGTTTTTCACATGTCCCCGCATGCAAGGCAATCATCCTAACTTGCGGTCATGCAAGACTACCTGAAGGGTTTGAACGACAAGCAAAGGGAAGCAGTCCTTCACTTGGAAGGCCCCCTCATGATCATTGCCGGTGCAGGCAGCGGCAAAACCAAGGTGCTCACTACCCGCATCGCTCACCTCATGGCCAACGGGGTCGATTCGTTCAGAATTCTGGCCCTGACCTTCACAAACAAGGCTGCCCGGGAGATGAAGGAACGCGTCGAACATATCCTCGGCAACAACGAAGCAAGGAACCTGTACATCGGCACCTTCCACTCCGTTTTCGCCCGGATCCTCAGAAGCGAGGCACAACGACTCGGTTACCCACAAAGCTTCACCATTTATGATACGGATGATGCAAAAAGCGTCATGAAAACTGTTATCAATGAACTCAACCTCGACGACAAACACTACAAACCGGCCGCCGTCTATAATCGCATATCCTCGGCCAAGAACGCACTCATAGGACCCGAAGAATACGCCACAGACAACTACCTGCAACAGGAAGATACCCGCGCCAACAGACCCGCCATTGCCCAGATATATGCAGCCTATGTAAAGCGATGCTTCAAGAACGGCGCCATGGACTTCGACGACTTACTCTTAAAATTCTATGAACTCCTGAAGAACTTCCCGGACAGCCTGCATAAGTACCAGCACAAGTTCAGATACATCCTCATCGACGAGTATCAGGATACCAACCCCGCCCAATACGAGATCATCAAACTCCTCGGAGCAGCCCACGAAAACGTATGCGTCGTTGGTGACGATGCCCAGTCCATCTACTCCTTCCGCGGCGCCACCATCGAAAATATCCTGCAATTCCAAAAAGACTACGGAGAAGTACACGTCGTCAAACTCGAACAGAACTACCGGAGTACCAAGCAGATCCTGGAGGTCGCCAACCAGGTCATCAGCAATAACAAGAACCAGATTCCCAAAGAACTCTGGACCGAAAACCAGGGCGGAGATAAGATACAAGTCGTTCGTACACTGACCGATAACGACGAAGGCAAATTTGTTGCAGACTCCATCCAGGAGCAAAAACTGAGAAATCACTATTTCAACCGGGATTTCGCTATACTCTATCGCACGAACGCCCAAAGCCGGGCCTTCGAAGAAGCCCTCCGCCGAATGGGCATCCCCTACACGATGTACGGTGGCATCAGCTTCTATCAACGCAAGGAGATCAAGGATTTCGTGGCATACTTACGGGTTCTTATCAATCCTAAGGATGAAGAAGCCCTGAAAAGGATCATAAACTATCCCGCGCGCGGCATTGGAAAAACGACCGTCGACAAGATCATCCTCCAGGCCAATGAGAACAACCTCTCCATGTGGGATGTCATCGCCCAGGCCGCTAAATTCGGATTCAGGTCGTCCACCCTGGAAGTCATCGAAAACTTCGTGACCATGATCCGGAGTTTCGCCAGCATGCTCGATACCCGGAATGCCTACGATGTAGCTGTGCATATCGGCAAACAAACAAACATCGTCCGCGAACTCTTCAATGACAAGAGCACCGAAGGCGTCCAACGCTACGAAAACATCCAGGAACTGCTGAACTCCATCAAGGAATGGGTCGACGACCAGGAAAATCGCGCACAGATCGACATCGACGGGGTTGTGCTGGATAACGATGCTTTCAACGACGAACCCCTCGGCAGCAATGAAGCACCAAACCTCTTCAGCAATCTGCCCAAAGAACCCATGCCGCTGGAAAGAGGCATACAGAACGCAACACTCGCCGCTTACCTTCAACAGATCACGCTGCTCACCGATGCGGATGAAAAAGATGAAAACGCTGACACCGTCAAACTCATGACCATCCACGCCGCCAAAGGACTGGAATTCTCCTGCGTATTCGCCGCCGGCCTGGAAGAAATGCTCTTCCCCAATGCCATGAGCATCAATACAAGGGAAGAACTTGAAGAGGAAAGAAGACTGTTCTATGTCGTGATCACCAGGGCTAAGAAACGTCTCTGGATCACCTATGCCAACACCCGTTACAAATTCGGACAGGTCGTACAAAATGAACCCAGCAGATTCATAGATGAACTGCCGGACGAACACCTCGACCGTTCCTTCGCAGGCGGTGGACTCAGAAATATGGGCTCCGGTTTCGCCCAAAGATCACCCTCAGATCGGATGAGAGGCGGATTTGGAAACAACAAACCTGAATACGGACAAAAACCTCAACGCCCGAACACCGGAAATGCCAGATACCCTGAACCCCCGGCGAAACCATCATATGCACCCGCTAAACCGCTGCCGTCAAAACCCGTGGAACATACGCCCAGCCCCAATTTCAAAGCCAGCGATCCCGGCGAACTGGCCGTCGGTCAACGTGTGGAACACCAGAAATTCGGATTTGGTAAAGTAATCAAAATGGAAGGCGCAGCCCACAACCCGATCGCCACCATTCAGTTCGAATTGAACGGAGAAAAAAAGATCATGCTCAACTACGCCAAGATCAGCATCGTGGATTGATTATGCTGACTCCTTGGACTGCAAGCGGACAGCAATACGTTCCAGGGTCTTCTGCTCATTGCCCGCGAAAACCTCATCACCGATGATGATCACCGGACGTTTTAGAAAAGTATAATCCTCCAGGATCAGCGCGCGCAGATCCTCGTCCTTAAGAATTTGATTCTTCAATCCCAGGGTCTTGTATTTGATGGCGCGCCTGCTGAACAGGGAATCATAACTGCCCGTCTTCTCGCGGAATTGATCCAATTCGGCAGGCTGTATCGGCTGCAACTTGATATCTCTTAATTCAAAGCCGCGTTCCACCAGTTTCAGATCACGGATGATGCGCTGACAAGTTCCACATTGCGTCAGATGATAGACTGTTTTCATACATCAAACTACAATCGGTCATTCAGGATGGTTCACCGACCAGCCTCCACATCTATGCCCAGATAAACCCTGCTGTAATGATGAATCCCGACATCCTTCATGCGATATGTGGGTGTCCTGGAGCTGGAAAGATCAGCTTGTGATGTGCGGCGATAAGAACCGGATATGACTGTCTCCAGTAACACCGGCAAGCCCTCAATGACCCGGATGGCATTCGAAACCCTCAATCGCTCAGGATTTACGCAATCCGCGGGATCGGCCTTAACCTGCATCAGAATATCTCCCGTATCCACTCCCACATCAACCTGATGCAATGTGACGCCGGCATGCTTGAAATCCTGATGATAACATTGCCAGAATTCGGACTTGGCTCCCCTGTATTCCGGTAAAATGGAAGAATGTGCATTGATCACCATCCTGCGCACCGAAGCAATGATATTGGGTCTTATAATGGGCACACCCCAGATGAAGAGAATGTCAATGTCATGCGCGCGCAACAGATTGGCCGTCTCCTCAGCATTGACACGACTGATCTCGTGAACTGCTTTCGGCAGTTCTTGGTCCCGATCCAGGGAATGCCTTAATGCAAATTGATCCAGAAACAGGCTGGAAGCCCGCTCATTGGACAAACGAACCCTGCGAACACGCTCCAAAATACTGTTGAAAAAAAGGATCGACCTGACCGTATCCTTCACCCACTTCTTCCATCTTCCGAGTCCCGTAACATCCTGCTTCTGATGATATAACACGAGGGTAGGAGCCAAACCAACCTGACCCAGCCGACGGATCAACATCTCCGACTGTGGGCGCCGGGGAGTCATGATGGCCAGTCTCATGCTCGAAAGATTATGGAACAGACACCATCCGCTTCCGGTTGCAACTTTGCCTGAAGCAATGGCTTACCATCCAACCTTATCTCTACATCATGATGATCCAAAACACCTTCGAGGGAAAACCTGTGACGGAACAGATCCTCAGGCTTCATCGGACTGAATCGAATGCCATCCGTTCTGAAATCCACCACCCGGTCATCGATCACCATATGATCTCGTATCACGAGATAATCCAATAAATCAGATAGAGCGCTGAAATTCAACAGACCATCATCCATTCGCTTCCTTACATGCTCCAGACACTTCAAGGTCTCATCCGGAACATGACGATCTCCCTTCAATTCCGGATTCTTTTTTCCCAGATGTGTGTAGGCCACCATCACACCCTGGTTCTTGATCAAAGTGTCAACTGTGTTGGTGGAAATCTGTCGGGATAAACCCATTATATCAGCATTCCTCCACTTACCGTAGCGCTGAAAACAATAAAGTGTTCGTCCGTCCGGAAAAAGATGTGTGAAGTAAAGTTCGTTGCTTCTTTTCGAGGGCCCCTTCCTCAATGTCGTAATCCGCTCCCTGACCTTGATTTTGATGCCGGTCAATAACGATCTCAGCCTCGACTTCCCAGGCAGTTGATCCCAGATAGAACGGACCCTGTCCTGTCCAATGACCTCAGTCAGGCCTCCGTCCCAGATATATCTGACTCCCGTCTGGTCGATCAGATCCAGGGTGTATTCGTGAACCGTGTAATTGATCCCGGAACTGTCCCGGTGAACCGGCCGACTGCCCCAGGTGTGACCATGCAGCAAATTGCCGGTAAATCTGGAATGATCCACCCATACCAACGGACGAATTCCATGTTGATCCAACAAAGCCATGCCAGCCAACGCATCCTCCCTCGAAAAGCCCCGCGCACCCCCATGCACAAAATCACCCCAGGTATGAATCGTGTCCGTGGGCTGAACGGAAATTTCAGGGTGATCAGCCATGTTTACCTGATCCGGAAGATTCAGATTATGGGAGGATAAAAAAATGGAATTGGCCCATGGCAGACTTAATCTATTGAAAATCAAATCGTCAAGTTCCTTCCAAATCTTCATGTCCGTGTTGTCCGGATCATTCGATATCGTCAACCAGGCCTTGTAAGGGTATGGGTACTTCCTTTTTCGCATCAATCATTCAAACATTGGACGACAAAATATCCCTTTTTCCATATTGTTCAAATAGTCCAGCGGCATTTTGAGGGAAAAATCATTCATTTAATGAATAAACTAGGTCAGATCTATGCTTTTTGTACATAAAAATGGATGAAAAATGAATGATACGCTGAAATCAACACATCGAATGAAATCAATAAACCAATCTTCTCAACCTGAAATCATTACATTCTTTAATCAAATAAACCAACCTGGTTAAAAGTTTATTTATTGATTATCAATAATTTGTTTTATTTATAATACTACATATTGCTTAGTACTTTTATATATTATGTACTTTGTTTTGCATAGTACTAAACAATGACATATTTTTGTCCGGTCAATGGAACAGAAACTCGGAATGTTAATACTGACGCATGCTGAAGAGTCAATCTTCCGAGTAAAGCACCGGCTTGAGTTCTGTTCGGATTCATCACCGAAACACATAATCAAGATGCCATGAACATCGACAACACCCAGAGCCAAATGAGAAAAGGAGTGCTGGAGTTCTGCATCCTCTCTATTATTAAAAGAGCGGAAGCATATCCCAGCGACATCATTGAAGAAATGAAAAAAGCCAACCTCAACATCCTGGAAGGCACCCTCTATCCCTTGCTGACCAGACTCAAGAATGCCGACCTTCTCTCTTACAGGTGGGTGGAAAGCCTGGCAGGACCTCCCAGGAAATATTTCAGCCTCACAGAAAAGGGAAACCTCTTTTATAAAGAGCTGGAAAATACCTGGCAAGAACTCGTCAACGCCGTAAAGCATATCACGGAGACAAAACAACAGGAGAACGAACCGGAAACCACCTCGAACCCATCTTAAACTTCAGCAACAATGAAAAAGGTCATAAATATAAACTTCCAGGGCAGGGTCATACCCATCGAAGAACCCGCCTATGAAGACCTCAGAAAATACATAGACAGCCTCAGACATTACTTCAGGAATGAAGAAGGACGTGATGAGATCATCAACGACATCGAAAACCGAATCGCTGAACTTTTCACGAACAGACTCGCAAAGGAAGCCAACAGCTGCATCACCGAAGTTGATCTCGAAAACATCATTTCAAGCATTGGAAGACCAGCAGACTTCGAACGCGTGGAAAACCAAAACAGACAGGAAACCAACGGAAACGAATCTGAAACCACGCCAAAGACAGTTGCTGCCGAACCGAGAGGATCATTCTACCGGAATTCAAATGATACGATCCTGGCCGGCGTCTGCAGCGGGATCGCCCACCATCTGAAAATTGATCCCACCATTGTAAGACTCCTTTTCGCTGTCATTACCTTCGGCGGATTTGGATCCGGTATCCTGATCTACATTATCTTATGGATCGTGTTGCCAGATAAAGCACTGAGCACCAATGTAAAGAAAAGACTATTCAGAAATCCTGAAAACAAGATCATAGGCGGCGTTTGCTCCGGACTATCCAGCTATTTCAACATCGCCGCGTGGATTCCCAGGCTGATTTTTTTGTCTCCGATCCTCCTCGGTTTTCTGAACCAATTATTCTGGGGGCCCGCCATTTTCCTCACCATACCCTTTGGTGGGATGCTATTCCTTGCTTATATCATCCTCTGGATTGTGGTGCCGATCGCCAGTACGACTTCTGAAAAACTGGAAATGAGGGGCGAAAAAGTAGACCTCGAAAGTATCAGGGATACCGTTCGTGAAGAAATACAAGATTTGAAGACAAAATCCGTAAAGGCCGCTGACATAGCTGGAACGAAAGCAAAGCAATGGGGAACAGAAGCATCGGAAAGCGCCAGCCAATTGACAACAAGCGTTAAAAAAGCCTCCAGACGCTCAGGAATCGGCTACGCTATCGGGATGATATTCAAAATTTTCTTCCTGTTCATCGCATCTGTCATCGCCCTTGCACTACTCATGGCGCTCATGGGCATCCTCTTCGGTGCATCCCTGCTGCTGCCCTTCCAATCTTTCATCCTCGATGGTTACTGGGAACAGGCTACTGCCGCAGGCACCTTGTTGCTGTTCATCGGCCTGCCCATCGTAGCGCTCGTCATCTGGCTGATCCGCAGGATCATTGGAGCACGCACTAAGAACAAGTTTCTCGGATATGCATTTGGAACCCTGTGGACGCTGGGTTGGGTATCCCTCTTCGCATTCATCAGTCTCCTGGGCAGACATTTTGATAAAAGATCGGAAACAGAAAATACCATTGCCATCAATCAACCGACCTCCGGCTCACTGGAACTCCGACTTGGCAAATATCCGGGCCGCTTCGAAACCATCGACTGGTTCGACGACGACGATGATGCACCAGCCGTTTCTCCCAATAACGACAGCCTTATCCTGAATACCGTCAGAATCAGGGTCTCAAAAAGCCCGGACAGCCTCTACAGGTTGAAGATCTTCAAGGCGTCGAGAGGTGGTTCTACCATCGAAGCAGAAAATAAGGCAGAAAAAATCTCCTTCGATATCCGACAGGAAGACAGCATCATCTACCTGCCAAAAGGCTTCGCGATCGCCGCGGCAGACAAATTCAGAAACCAACAAGTTATCCTTGTCATTGAAGTACCTGAAGGGAAAACCATCAGGATCGACGGCTCCACCGAATGGTTCGACTTTTTCGACCTCAAAGGAAAGAAGACCGGATTGCAGTTTAACTTCAGCTACCAGTTTGATGATCAATACTTCCCATTCGAATACGACCGCTGGTACCGAATGAATACCTATGGTCTCGACAAACTCGGTCTCACACCGGAAGAACGCATCGAAGAACTCAAAGAAAAACTCGAAGACGAATTCCGGGATCTGAAGAAAGACAAAAAAAACTTTAAGGAATCCATAGACATCAGAATTAATGGTAAAGACACCATCATTAATATGGATGTTGACTTCGGGCAAATCCAAAAAGAAATGCCCGAACTCATGATAAACGTTACTTCCCGTTCATAAAGAAACTTACGCAGCTTTGAACCACCCAGGGATGTTGTTCCCTGGCGGTGGCTTCAGGCTTGGTAAATGGCCCGGACCTCTGTCCGGGCTTTCATTTTGTGATAGTTTCTGAATAACGCAGCTCAACTGAATACCATAATTTCGCACCGCAATACGCAGCGTATGAAACAGACCCCGTTTACTGAAAAACACATCGGACTCGGCGCTAAAATGGCCGAATTCGCCGGCTATAACATGCCCATCTCATACTCCGGGATTAACGACGAACACCATGCCGTCAGAAACAATGCGGGGATATTCGATGTCAGCCATATGGGCGAATTCATCCTCAAAGGACCAAACGCCCTGGATCTCATTCAAAGAGTTACATCCAACGATGCCGGTAAATTGAACAATGGTGCAGCTCAGTATAGTTGCCTGCCCAACGAAAACGGAGGTATTGTTGACGACCTGCTCGTGTATTGCATCGAAAAAGATCAGGTGTACATGCTCGTTGTCAATGCATCCAATATTGAAAAGGATTGGGAGTGGATTCAGCGTCATAATTCACAAGGCGTTGAAATGCACAATATTTCGCATAAAACATGCTTGCTGGCTGTTCAAGGCCCCAATGCCTGTAAAATGCTTCAACCACTCACCGAGATCGACATCCTCAACCTTAAATATTACACATTCGTAAAAGGGCGTTTCGCAGGTGTCGACAATGTCCTGATCAGCGCCACCGGTTACACCGGATCAGGCGGTGTGGAGATCTATTTCGAAGACAAGGAAAACGCCGCTGACATCATCTGGAAAAAGATTTTTGAAACAGCCGGCCCCCTCGGACTCAAACCTGTTGGCCTGGGCGCCCGGGATACGCTCCGACTCGAAATGGGCTTCTGTCTGTATGGAAATGATATCGATGATTTCACCACACCCATCGAAGCCGGATTAAGCTGGATCACCAAGTTCTCTAAATCATTCACAGCCGACGAGTTCCTGACCAAACAAAAAACAGCAGGCCCCGAAAAAAAACTCGTCGGCTTCGAAATGATTGATCGCGGAATCCCGCGACACGATTACCTGATTCGCGATAACGAAGGAAACCTCATCGGACGCGTCACGTCCGGAACACAGTCACCGACCATCGGCAAAGGAATCGGCCTGGGATATGTACTCACCGAACACGCTGCACTTGATTCGGAAATTTTCATCGATGTGCGCGACAAATCACTGAAAGCCAAAGTAGCGAAACTGCCCTTTGTAAAATAAAACACTTAACGCCGCGAACCGATAAATCTGATGTCATCCTCAAAACCAGCATTATTTACTTGCCTCTCTCCGGCATTGCTGAATTTGTACGACCTAAACGACAGCATGGTCGTCATCATCGATGTACTCAGAGCCACATCCACCATAGCCACCGCCCTGCATAACGGAGCGGAATGTGTTATTCCGGTCGCCTCCGTTCCGAGATGCATCGAGATCGGTACCGAACTCAATGCAATCACAGCCGGTGAAAGGGATGGAAGGATCGCAGAAGGACTGGCCCACGGAAACTCTCCCTTCGAATACCACCCCGAATTTGTAAATGGAAAGAAACTCGTCCTGACAACAACGAACGGTACCAAACTCCTGCATATGGCACTCGATAACGGCGCTGCAGAGATCATCACCGGCTCGTTTCCCAACCTGTCTGCCGTCTGCGATCACATCCTGAACAGAAACATGCCCGTGATCCTGGGCTGCGCGGCATGGAAAGACCGGGTCAATATCGAAGATACCATCTTCGCAGGCGCAGTGATCAACAGAATTGGAAACCACTTCAACATCAATTGCGATGCCTCAAAACTAGCATTGAACACCTACCACCAGGCAAAGCAGGATCCATTCGAATTCATGAAGGAAAACGACGCCTCACACTATCACCGACTGATGAATTATGGCCTGGAAAAAGATATTCGATACTGCCTGACTCCCGACCAGGCCCCGGTGCTGCCCATCTTCAGAGGCGACAGACTCGTATGCAAATGATGTTTCGTTAATGAATGTCCACCCCAGAAATGAACAAGGCTTCGCTAAACCGGCATTTTTAGGTTACTTTTGCAAATTGGCCTGTTCATTTACCATTTCAATACATCTGTTGCGTGGCAATGAGGGTCGACTACCCTGAATTAACCATCATCGTGAGTACATGGCACTGTCGCACCTTCTCAAATTCATCTACAACAACGGCACTGACGAAGTCATACGAAGAGGGAAAAAGATACATGCCATCGGCTATGTAGAATTCCTCGAACATGATGATCTGTTGAGTGCGGTCACTTTCCGGGTAAAGGACGACCACTACGCCACATTCTACAAAGTACACATTCAGAAATATAAGGATCCGCGCGCGCTGCTCGTCAGATGCTCATGCCCTTATAACCTCGGGGATATCTGCAGACATGAAGCAGCGGCCCTCTTTCAATTGCAGGAACTGATCGACAAAAATGTCCTCGGTGAAAAAACCCTGACATACGACCAGAAGCACACGGTCGTAAAAATGAAGCTGATCGACCTCAAGACCATCCGACTCCTCGCATCTTCAGAAGCATACGAAAACGCAGAAAAATTTCTCAGATCCCAGAAAGCCAATATCGTAAAGGCGAAAGATGAGCGGGTCGAAGCGATCATGGAGTTATTGGATGAAAAATTTCCGGTCGTCATTCAAAAAAATGAGGAAAGAAATTTCGATACCTCCTGCAGGTGCGATGAAAAACAACATCCACTTTGCCTCCATAAGACCATCCTCTTCGTTCAATTGCTCAACGCATTCGGACCCAATTACTTCGACTCTATCAGAAATTGGGATAAGGATAAGAATAAACTCCTCGCCGCCTACGGGTACAGCATGGATGAACCCGATTGGAATCAGAAATTCGAATTCACGTACAAGGAAGGAAAACCCTTCCTGCGAGTGCTTGATCAGTCGGTAAAAAGAGTAGCAGCTCCTGTCAGGGAAGTAGAACTGGTCAAGCCACCCTCCACTACAAATGTCGAAGAACCACAGACAACAGCCGTTTTTTCAGGTGGAAATAGACTCGGCGTGGTTTTCGTTGAACAGAAAAAAACATACCCGGGATTCTCTATCGAAGTCGTGACGGGAGAGTTCAATGAGCTGGGCGACAAACTCCTCGGGAAGGTCGAAAAACTTGAACTGCAGAAGTATATCGTGACGGAAGGACTTTCAGAAAGAGACATCTCCGCACTCCAGATACTACGCAAACTGCACGTTTCAGAAATCAGTAAGTATGTAAACCGGAATTCTCCCTTCGCCGGTATATGGGAAAATATCATTAGTAGCGATGAAGCAGGACTGCCTGCGGATACGGAAAGCCTCATCATCGAATATCTATACCCAAAACTCAGGAAACTCTTCGCAGAATACCATGAAGAAACCCCGTTCTTCCTGCTCCCGGCAGGAAAACCTTTCAATACCCGAAACCTTGTACCCATTCAGGTCTCAGATGCAGGATTGATCCCCTCGATTCATGTCAGCCAGAAGAAAAATGGAATCGAAGTGGGATGCAGCGGTCAATCCCGTGAACTGAACATAGATCTGGTCGACAACGAATGGACAAGCGACTTCATGCTGCTCCATAACAATACACTTTACCTATGGGACGATCCGGAAGAATATGATACCCTGCATTCCCTGATTGCAAAACGAAGCACGTCAATCAAATCATCGGAATGGCAGGAATACCTGAAGAAAACACTGCTCCCCCTCGCTAGAAAACACCGGTTCGAATTTGAGCCTTCCCTGTGCAAAGAACTTCAGGATATTGAACCG
>CAJBZC010000054.1 GCA_903959965.1 uncultured bacterium | reverse complement strand
ATGTAGGGACGATACTTTCCTGCCATCAGGTCAGCGGCCTTCAGAAAGACCTGGGCCCTGCTTTCCCATGAAAGTGAAGACCAGGAGGACTTAGCAGCAAGCGCTGCATTGATCGCCTCCTTAACATGTGAGGCATCTCCTTCATGGAAATGGCCAAGGATATGCGCATGTTCATGAGGAGGACGCATCGCCACAAGCCTTCCGGTACGGACTTCTTCTCCGCCGATATACATAGGGACGTCCATCGTATCCTTTTTCAACAGGCCTAATACTTCTTTCAGGCGCTTTTTTTCCGGAGATCCCGGCGCATATGAAAGTACAGGCTCGTTGGCTGGAAGCGGAAGGCTGAAGTGACCGGTTTGCATGATATCAACCCGTTTTGATTTGAAAATTGACATGGACTGTCAGATTTGAGATCAGGACTCCTGTTCCTTTTCAGACATCAGGAAAGCCTTGATGAATCCATCAATCTCTCCGTCCATCACCGGCTGGATATTTCCCACCTCATAATCCGTGCGATGATCTTTGATCATTTTGTATGGATGGAAAACATAACTTCGGATCTGGCTGCCCCACTCAATCTTCTTCTTGGTGGCGTTGTTTGCATTCTTGATGGCCTCGCGTTTACGCATTTCCTCTTCATAGAGTCTGCTGCGAAGCATGGCCATGGCCTTTTCCCGGTTCTCTCCCTGGGTACGAGCCTGCTGACATTCCACAATGATCCCTGAGGGTTTGTGGGTCAGGCGTACCGCCGTTTCCACCTTGTTTACGTTCTGTCCTCCGGAGCCTCCGCTTCGGAAGAATGCCCATTCGATATCTGAAGGATTGACCTCAATTTCGATGGTGTCATCAATCAGAGGATAAACATAGACCGAGGCGAAGGATGTATGCCTTCTGGCATTGCTGTCAAAGGGAGATATCCTGACCAAACGGTGTACTCCGTTTTCTGCCTTCAGGAAACCGTAGGCAAAGGGGCCATCGAACTGTAGTGTACAAGTCTTGATGCCGGCACCGTCACCATCTTGCCAATCCAGTTCACTGACCGTCCAGTCCTGCTTCTGACCATACATACGGTACATACGTGCAAGAATTTCGGCCCAATCCTGGCTCTCGGTACCACCTGCACCTGAGTTGATCTGAAGGACGGCCGGCAATTCATCTTCGGGCTGGTTGAGGGTGCTTTTGAATTCGGCTTCTTCCAACATGGACTTAGCCTTATCAAAGGCGCCCTTGACATCCTCTTCCGTCCCCTCTCCTTCCTTCCAGAATTCAAACAGAACTGCAAAATCCTCCACAGATGACTCAGTATCCGTGTAGAGTTTAAGCCAGTATTCGTTCAGCTTAATATTTTTCAGGATCTCAGTGGCACGTTTATTATCGTCCCAGAAACCCGGAGAAAGTGATCGCTGCCTGTCTTCGTTTATTTTATATTGTCGATTAGCGACGTCAAAGAAACCTCCTCAGGACAAGCAGGCGGTCCCTCATATCTTTAATGTACTCGTGTGTCATAGATGTAAAGGTACAAAGACCTGAGGAATTTCAGCCATCCGGTATTTCGGAACGTATTCAGCAACTATTTCATGAAGGGTCAACTTTCAGCCCTTGACTTTGTTTGATTTTGAAATCCTTCGAAAGATTTCATATGGTACAAGCCTACAATTTTCTCGCCTCCTGGCAACTATTTCCTGAAAAATGTGAGTATGCGCGAGGTGAGCGCCCTTTGTCGGGTACCCTGAGAATGCGTTGTCCTGATGGGGATCGTGTGCTTGAAGTCGAAACGGGCTGGGTAAATATGCAGCGGCAAGCATTTTCTTCACTAATGAGACTTATTCCGGACGGCCGTATTCAATCCATAGATGATATCACCTTTGCAGATTCTGTTTTAGCTTCTTTTACAGACGGCATCACCTTTGAAACGCTTTTTCACCGGGAGGGTATCAGGACGCTTTCCGTCAAATATGAAATCATGCCCAACGGTTACCTTCGGGTGAGGCAGGAGGGCATAGATGCTAACGGTGAAGCCTATGCGAATACAGAGTACTACCACAAGCAGATGAGTGTGCTCCCCTACTCCGCTTCCGTATCCGGTGCCGTGATCAAACCCACGGAAGAAGGGGTCATCAGGCATAAGTCGCTGACAGCGATGGAAGAGCAGACGAACATGCAGCTGGAGCAGATCCGAAAGCAGATTGAATTGCTAGCCCTGCAGGCACAGGAGATACAGAAACGTAAGGAGCTTTCACTGCTCATTTACGATGCGAAGCTAAGCTTCAGTCCGGT
>CAJBZC010000053.1 GCA_903959965.1 uncultured bacterium | reverse complement strand
GGCAAAGGCGGGCAAGATGATCCTTTGCGAGAAGCCCCTGGCGCGCAATCTCCTGGAATCGAAAGAAATGGTGGATGCCATCGCCGCGGCCGGTGTGAAGAATACTGTCTGGTATAATTATCGGAGGATCCCAGCCGTGACGCTGGCGAAAAACATCGTCGCTTCCGGCAAGCTCGGAAAGATCTATCATTACCGGGCCAACTTCCTGCAGGACTGGACCATCAACGAAAAACTTCCTCAGGGCGGAGAAGGCCTTTGGCGGATGGATGCGGCCGTTGCCGGCTCCGGTGTGGTGGGAGACCTGCTCTCCCATTGCATCGACACAGCCATTTGGATGAATGGTGGCATTCAGGAGGTATCGGCCATGACCGAGACCTTCGTGAAGCAACGCATGCACCAGCTGACGGGGAAGGTCGAGGATGTGCACATCGATGATGCCTGTTCATTTTTCTGCCGCTTCAATAACGGTTCTCTGGGTCTCTTTGAATCCACCAGGTATGCCCGTGGCCACAAGGCGCTCTATACTTTTGAGATCAACGGTGCCAATGCCTCCATCCGCTGGGACCTGCACGACCTCAACAGGCTGGAGTATTTCGACAATGGAGATGAATCCAACCTGAGGGGTTGGAGATCCATTCATGTGACCGATGGCGAACAGCCTTACATGAACAAGTGGTGGGTACCGGGACTTGGCATTGGATACGAACATTCGTTCGTGCATCAGGTGGCAGACTTCCTCAAATCCCTGGAAACCGGGGAGGATTGCGGACCTACTTTCCAGGATGCATACGAAACGCAGAAAGTATGCCAGGCCGTGCTGGACTCTGCCGCGAGTCGCAGTTGGAAGAGTTGCTGATGAGCAGTAACATCCTGCCGCATTCATCCGGAAAATAAATATAAACGAATGAACATTCGCATATCATCCATCCCGCTGTTGCTGTTGACCATACTGTCGCTTCAACAGGAAGTCCTCGCTCAAAGCCGGCAGAAGGGATTCAAGAAGATCTTCAACGGCCAATCGTTCAAGCACTGGGAATGTGACACCAACTTCTGGAGGATCGAAAATGAAACCCTGGTCGGTGAGGTCACCAAAGAAAAACCGCTGAAGTCGAACACCTTCCTGATCTATCGCGGAGGTCAACCCGCAAACTTCGAATTCAAGGCAAGGTACAGGATCAGTCCCGAAGGCAATAGTGGCGTCCAGTATCGAAGCGAGCCGGTAGAAAATGTGCCGCTTGGGCTCAAGGGATACCAGGCCGACATTGACGGAGCCAATCGCTACACCGGTCAGAATTACGAAGAACGCGGCCGGGGCTTCCTGGCGATGCGGGGCGAACAGTCCTTGCTGAAACAAGGCCAGAAACCGACCATCACCGGATCTGTGGGAAATGGTGAGGAGTTGAAATCGAAGATCCGGAAAGACGACTGGAATGAGATCCACATCATCGCTGAAGGCAACCACCTGCGGCATTACATCAACGGCGTGCTGATGAGTGAGGTGACGGATGAAGACCTGGCGAAACGAAAAATGAGCGGGCTCATCGGACTTCAGGTGCACGTGATGCCAAAGATGAAGGTCGAGTACCGTGATATCTATCTGAAAAAGCTCAAATGATCTGAGAAAGTAATTGCAGAGGATGCGGAACATTGGTCATGCTGATGTTCCGCATCACTTTTTAGGGGAATATAGACTTAACCCGGTTACTTCATCAAGCAGACTGATAGCTGGAAAAGCTATACCGACTTTTGAACATCAATGGGTTATGGCAGAGCCAATCTTACAATGCACTGACTGTTGATAACCCAACAAACAGATTAAATGATTCCTGCCTAAGTTTGCGCCCTGCATGAAGTATTCGTTCATCACCATCGAAGGCAATATCGGCGCGGGAAAGACAACCCTCTCGCACCTGCTGGCGCAGCATTACAACGCCCGCCTCATCCTGGAGGAATTTGCCGACAACCCCTTCCTGCCGAAATTCTATGAGAATCCCCGCCAATACGCCTTCCCACTTGAACTCTTCTTCATGGCAGAACGATTCAAGCAGCAAAAGGATTGGTCGCAGCAACCGGATCTGTTCCAGTCGGTGACCATCTCGGATTACCTCTTCACCAAGTGCCTCCTTTTTGCCAAGGTGAACCTGCCGGAGGATGAATTCCGGCTCTATCAACGGCTTTTCGATATCATCAACCAGCAGGTCGCACAACCGGATATCCTCATCTACCTGCATGCGCCGGTGTCGAGGCTTCAGGAGAATATCCGAAAGCGGAACAGATCTTACGAGCAGTCCATTCCCGACGAATACTTGTCGGATATCCAGCAGACATATACCCACTACATCCGGGAGCACAACGTGAAGACGCTGTTCGTGGATGCATCCAGGGCGGACTTCCTCGGGGATGAAAGGCATTTGCAGACCATCATCAGCGCGTTGGATGAAGACTGGGGACCGGGCCAGCATTATCTTTCTCTGCCCTGATATGCGAGTCATCCAGCACATCCTAACGATCATCGTATTTAAAGAAAGCCTTTAGCGGCATGAATTTCATCGTGCCCGGGGAATCGGGTACCTTTACGGCCCGATGCTCAAACTCCTCTCCCACCAGTCTTTCGACGTTCTCCGGCTACCTGAATTCCGAGGGTATATCGTGGCGCGATTCTTCTTCATCCTCGTGCTGAACATGCAAGCCACGCTGATCAGCTGGAAAGTTTATGAACTCACGCACGATCCATTCAGCATTGGACTTATTGGCCTGGTTGAATTCATTCCGGCCTTTGTGATGGCCTTTTATGCGGGACATGTGATCGACAAGAAGGACAAGCGGACCTTACTGATCCTCAGTGTAGCGGCCAACCTTATATTGACGATCGCTTTTGCGTTGATCACGGGTAAAGCGGCCATGCAACTTTTCTCCACCTCCTCCATTTTGATCGGCGTCTATTCGATCGCCTTTTGCACGGGGATCGCACGAGCCTTCAGCGGCCCGACCTCCTTTGCCCTGGTGAGCGAGCTCGTACCCAGGGATAAATTGCCGTCGGCCATTACTTGGCACAGTGGCTCATGGCAGGTTTCAGCAGTGACGGGACCGGCACTGGCAGGGTTGATGTATGCCAAACTCGAGATGTCAGTGACCTTTTCGATGATGATCGCGGCGAT
>CAJBZC010000052.1 GCA_903959965.1 uncultured bacterium | reverse complement strand
ATGCAAAAGACACTTTCTACAGTATGCCTTCCTTCCAACGGGCGCAGGTGGGCAATCCCATGGCGGCACTAAATCGTGGTGATGGCAACACGGTTGATCAGGGATATCGTCTGGTGGGAAGCCTCTTTGCGGAGATCAAGTTCCTGAAGCATTTCACCTGGAAGTCGACCGTTTACGGAGACATGGCTTTCAATACCGGCCGGAGTTATTCCAGACTACCTTATTATTTCATGAATCTGGGAGAGAGCGGGACGCCTACTAACGTGACCTTCGATAATACGGCGCGCACCTCTGTATCCCAGGATCAGAGTGAGTCGCGCCGCTTCCAGCAGGATCACACCCTGAGTTTCGACCGTCGGCTGGGCAATGGCCATTCGATCAATGCCGTCGCCGGTCTGACGACGATCTACAGCGCGGGTTCTTCCGTCAGTGGTACCCGTCGCGACACCTCGGTGAACGTTCCGAACAATCCTGATTTCTGGTATCTGGGCGTGATCAACGTGAACAACCCGCTGAACAACGGGGGGGGTGGTTCTGAGAGTGCCATTGCAGGCGGCTTCGCCCGCGTGGGATACTCATTCCGCAACAAATATCTCCTGAACGCCACGATCCGTCGGGATGGCAGTTCGAAGTTCGCGCCCGAAAACCGCTGGGGTACGTTCGGGAGTGTCGGTCTGGGCTGGGTGCTCAGCGAAGAATCTTTCGTCAAGGACTTGGGCGCGGTTGATTTTCTCAAGGTTCGCGCTGCCTGGGGTCTGACGGGCAATGCCAATGGATTTGCCGACAATCTCTATCGTCCGGGCATCAGCAACGCCTCCACGGCGATCTTTGGTGATAATGTCTATACGTCCATCCAGGCTGCGTATATCCCTGACCCGAACCTTCATTGGGAGGTTGTTCAGGGTCTGGACGCAGGCATCGATGTGCGTTTGCTGAAGGACAGGCTGTCTGCTTCCTTCACTTTCTACGACCGCACCACGCGAGACATCCTCACGGCGGTGACCCTTCCGAACGAGACGCGCAGTTATTTCACGAACCTGGGTGAGATCAACAACCGGGGTGTAGAATTCAATGCTGAGTGGAGCGATCGGATCGGCAAGGACCTGACCTATCGGGTGGCGGCCAATTTCAGTCATAATCGCAATGTGGTGAATTCGATTGGGGATAATTTCAATTTCTCGATCATCGGTAACGGAGGTACGAACTTGACTACTACGGGCAAGTCGATCGGTTATTTCTATGGATACACGCAGAGCGGGATTTATCAGACGGTGGCCGATCTCGCGAAGCGGCCTTCCTTTGTAAATTCTTTGCCCGGAGATATTTCCTATGCTGACACGGACGGTGACGGGGCACTCACGCCGGCTGACCGCGCATATATCGGTACGCCTTTCCCTCCGTATTCTTATGGTGGCAGCTTGGGACTGGCTTATAGGGGACTGGACCTGGATATCGAACTGCAGGGGGCAGCCGGGCATAAGATCTACACCCAGCGGCGTACATCCACCTTTGCGGTGCTGAATTATGAGGCCAATCGCCTGAATGCCTGGACGGCGGCAGGTTCCACCAACATCGAGCCGATCCTCGACAACACCCGGGGTAACAACTTCCTGATGAGCACCTACTTCCTGGAGCCGGGTGACTATCTCCGGATCCGCACGCTGCAGCTGGGGTACACTTTCGACCGAAATCTGCTGTCGGGCATCGGTGTGCAGAAGGCGCGCGTCTATCTGAATGCCCAGAATCTGAAGACCTGGAGTCAGGTAACCGGCTATTCGCCGGAGCCGCTGATCGGCAGCATCCTGGGTGGCGGTGCCGACAACGGAGCCTATCCAGTTCCGGCCATTTATTCCGTTGGCGTCAACCTCTCCTTCTAATCCGAAATGAAAAGAACAGATATGAAAAAGTCATTACATATCAACAGGCTGGCGGTGGCAGGGATGATGTCCTGCTTGATCCTGCTCGGTTCCGGCTGTCAGAAATTCCTGGATACGCAACGTCAGGGCGGCTATGATGCCGACAACTATCCGTATCCGGGTGGTTCCGGTCCTTACGACCAGTTCATCTTCGGGGCGTACAACGACCTGCGCAGCTTCAATGTCCACAGCCAGTCGTACATCGTGGCTACCAGTATTCGCAGCGATGATGCCGACAAGGGCAGCACGCCGGCGGATGGTGGTGCGAATGCCATCAGCATGGACAATTTCCCGGTACTGCCCAGCAATGGATTTTGCAATGCCCTCTGGCTGGGGTATTACGGAATGATCAACAAGTGCAACCAGACCATCAAGGAGGTGAATACGAATACGTTGATCGTGGCGACGGATGCAGTCAAACAGCAGACGATCGGGGAAGCGCGTTTCCTGCGTGGTTATTCTTATTTCATGCTGGTGCGTCTCTTTGGCAGTGTTCCGTTGATCGATTCTCTGTTCACCAATCCGGCGGCTCAGAACAATGTGGCGCAAAGCACGGCGGCTCAGATCTATGCTTTCATCGAAGCCGACCTGGCTTTCGCTGCGCAGAACCTGCCAAGGACATGGGATGTGAGATTCGCAGGCCGCGCTACCAGCGGGGCAGCGAACGGGCTGTTGGCTAAAGTGTACCTGACGCAGAAGAAGTGGCCACAGGCCATGGCCACCGCACAGTCGGTGATGAATTCCGGACAATACAATCTTTCAACACCATACGACCGGATCTTCCGGGAGGATGGTGAGAATAGCAGTGAGTCGGTTTTCGAAGTACAGGCCACGGCCACGGCGGCCATACCGACCGCCAATGGGGTGCAGTATGCGCAGATCCAGGGTGTGCGGGGTGCAGGTGCGTGGGATCTGGGCTGGGGTTGGAACACGCCCAGTGTGCAATTGGAGGCCGCCTATGAAACCGGCGATCCGCGAAGAGTACGCACGATCCTGTACACATCCACTGCCACACAGACCTTTGCATCGATATATGGAGAGGCTTTGCCGCTTGGTTTACCCAATCCCCGGTATAATAACAAGGTGTATAGCAGTCCCACGTTCCGGAACTCGATCGGCAATCGTTTCGGGTATTGGATGAACGTCCGTCTGCTTCGCTATGCTGATGTGGTACTGATGTTTGCAGAGGCGGCTACCGAAGTGGGTGGTACAGCCAACATCACGGCGGCCAAAACCGCACTGAACAGCGTCCGCGCCCGTGCGCGTGGCGGACTGCCCAATATTCTCCCTGATGTTACCACAGACGTCCAGGCGATGCTGCGCGATGCCATCCGCCGCGAACGTCGGGTGGAGCTGGCCATGGAGCATGATCGTTTCTTTGACATTGTCCGCTGGGGGATTGCCCAGGATGTGCTGACGGCGGCCGGGAAGACGGCGTTCACCAATACGCGTGACGTGCTGCTGCCCATTCCGCAGACACAGATCGATCTCAGTGCGGGTGTCTTGAAACAGAATCCCGGGTATTGATTTTTCGGTTGACCGATCCATGAACTGAAATAAATATAAAAATGAAAATAAATATAAATTTGGGTCTGCGTGGTCTTCGCATCACCAGTCTCGTACTGATGGCGGTTCCTGTCATTTTCTCCTGTCGGAAGGATGGTAACCCTAATAATCTGCCTTCGGTAGATCCTGCCGACTATGCCGGTACGATCGACGGATATACGAAAACCGAAGAGGTTTATCCGAACAACCTTATCGCGTATTGGAGCTTCGATGACACCAAGGCTGAAACGATCTCCAACACGGCACCGGGAAGTAGTGCAAATGATGTCTTTGTGACCGGTGGTGTTCGCGGCAAGGCGCTACAGCTGACAGCGGGATACCTTTACTTTCCCACGCAGTTCGTTAAATTCAGGACAGACTCACTGAAGAGCTGGACCATCAGCACCTGGGTGAAGATCCTGAACAACGGATCAAAGCGGACCATGCTATTCCAACTCGCTCGTCCGGCTTCCCTGACGGGTAATATCAATTTCGCGTTGAATACCCAGTCGTTTCCGGCAGCAACAACCAACACGTTACGGATCCAGCCGACTTTTTCGACCTTGGGCGGTGGTACGCAGGATAATCTCAATAACAACTTGTCCCCTGCGATCGGCATGTCAAAATGGACGCATATCGTATTGACCTATGAGGCCACGACGGGTGTCTTCAATATTTGGGGAGATGCCGTGAAGATCGGCGGTTTTCCCAATCGAGGTGTAGGTAACAATGTATTCAAGTCGTATGAGCCGAGTGAGGTGATCATAGGTGCGAACTATAACAGCATTCCTGGGAAGACGGTGAATACGGACGCTACCTTTGCGGCCATGACCGGTCAGATCGATGAGCTCCGGATCTGGAATCGTTCGCTGCCGGATGCACAGATCCGGGCCTTGTTCAATCTGGGTAATGCGGGGAAATAATAGCTAGATTTGAATTGGAGCGCAGAGAAAGGAGAAAAGGAGGT
>CAJBZC010000051.1 GCA_903959965.1 uncultured bacterium | reverse complement strand
TAATGATGCTTTTGATATTATTTCTTTCATCCAGCGTGTAATCGTTTCTGTTTGTCATTAATGCAACACCCATTCCTGCAAGCATTACAAACAAAGTGCTGGAATTGCCATTGAATAAGTTTAGAAAACAACTTAATCCAGTATGATTTCTATGGCTTCCAAAAACGGTATTAAAATTCACAATAAACATCCCGAAAATCGCATAGGCTCTCGCCAAATCAAATCCTATTATTCTATTTTTCATTTTTCAGTGTGTTGAAGTTAATTTAAGTCCAATAACACCTGAAATGGTGAGCAGAATGAAGCCTAAACGAATGAAGGTGGAAGGTTCCTTAAAAAAAATCATTCCAATGATAACTGTTCCTACTGCTCCAATACTCGTATAAATGGCATAGGCTGTTCCTATCGGAATAGCTTTTAACGCTAATTGTAAAAAGTAAAAGCTTGTGATAATGCTGATATAAAAAATGGCAGTCCATAATAAATTTTTATGGTTATCCATCTGCTTAAGCCCAATTGTCCAGCCTATTTCAAAAACACCAGCCAATAAAAGATAAATCCAACTCATAATTCTTTTTGTTTTAATTACACTGCAAAATTCAGCATAGAAAAACACAAGAAATTTGACTTAGGTCAAATAATGATATTGATTAAATTTTGGCTCTTATTCTGCTTAATGTTTCCAAAGTGATGCCAAGGTAAGAAGCTATAATAGTGAGAGGAATGGTTTGAACGATATGCGGACTTTTATTAAGAATTTCTAAGTAACGTTCTGTTGCTGTCAAAGTATGAAATTGAAACAATCTATTTTCAACCCACATTCCATAGTATTCTGCAAGCATTAAATCCAAGGTTAACAATTTTGGATATTTTGTTTTAGCGTCTTGAAATGCCTTGTAGTGAGTTATTGAAACTGTAACATCAGTGAGGGCTTCTATAAACTCCCTGCTTTGTTGTTGTAGCGTATAACTGCTGAAGGAAACAGCTAAATCATTTTCAAAATAAAGTTCGGTTGTTATTTCCTTTCCGTCATTTAAATAATATTTTCGAGCAATGCCGCTAATGAGTAAATAACTTTTTCCGCAGATTTCATTTTGTCTTAGAAGCAAATCTCCTTTCTTATATTTTTTATCCGATGAAATACTCTGAAATGCAGTCAAGGTCTCGTTGTCAAGAGCTTTAATATAGTTATTTATTTTGTCAATATATGATGTCATTGATTGTGTCCGTGTTTCGATTTAGAATAGCCGCTAACAACTTAGTATACGAAATTAAAATAAGAGTTGAGTACATTTCTCATTTAATTATACATCTCAAAAGGCCCTATCTACTCACTGTTTATGGTCTCCTTATTAGACATAGCTCGATAATTTCAAAAACATTTATCTACGCAAGAACAGCTAATCACATCTCGCAATATAATTCGATGCTCGGCAATGAACATAGATCAAATTAATCTGTCTTGAACAAACAATATTCTCTGAATGTGACTCTTTGAAAAATCATTAATACAGACATAATGCAAAGATGGGATCTCATTTATGCTATAATTTATATTGGTTGCTTCTTACAAAGCGTGGCTAAATAATTCTTATTCTCTGAAATTAAATCAGCCACCGTATCTCTTGCTCAGCAATTCCACCGTCTGTTCCACCGCTTCTCTGAGCACCTCGATCCTGATGTCTGACAGGCGGTTGACATACAGGCAACCTTTACCCATCTTGCTTTTTCCAAGTCGCTGCAGGAAATCGTCCTTCAACTCCGGATCCGGCGCAAGGTAAACCGATATTGCTTTTGCGCGGGATGCAATGGCGGTGAGGGGTGCGTCACCTTCATGGCCGCTGTCGTAGCGATAATGATATTGTCCGAAGCCGATGATGGCTCCGCCCCAGAGGACCGGTTCAAAACCTGTCCATGCTGTAAAATACTGCACTAGAGCGCGCATATCGGCCTGTCTTCCGGCATCTGCGATGGAAGAGAGATGGGCTTCTACCGAACTGTCTGTAGGTTTGGTTTTCTGATCTGCCATAACAGTGTAATCAAATATAAATGATGGTGCGGGTCGACCGCGAGGACACGAAGTCTTACTATTTCCATTCCATTTTTTCGATCCACTGCGCCGCATGCCAGCCATCGGCCAGGGCGTGGTGCAGATCAACGGCTATGGGCAGCATCCATTTGCCATCCACTTCCGTGAATTTTCCGAAGACGAGTTTCGGAATGCTGTCCGGATATCCTGAATGGCGGGCGTGTCGCAGGCCAGTGAAGGAGATCCAGGGCAGCATGGAGCAATGGATCACATCCTCTGCATCGGGTCGTGCTCCGAGGCCGGGTCTGTGCTGCTGCGATTCGATGGCGGCGCGTCCGTGATCAATAAAATCCTCCGCTGACATGCCATGCTCGTAATCAAAATACCCGAAGTAATAACCGTTTTCACCTCGCCGCATGGTGCAGGCCGGCTTGATGCGGTGATATCTTCTGACTTCATCCCCGTGCAGCCGCAGCCTGAAAGCCTCGATGGCATTGGCTGTTCGAATGGCATGCCATAGGATCAACAGACTTGGGGGATGGTCATGCCGTCGGGCTTCCTGAAGGAGTCCGCTGATGTCCACCTGCGTGCAGATGTTGAAGAACGGCTCGTCGAATCCTCGGAAGAACCGGAAAGCATCCGCACGGTCCCACTGGTCGATATTGATCAGGTCATATTGGCTATTCATGGAATACCAAAATTAGCGAGTTTCACGCGCTATCTGCCTGCGCCGTCTGTCATCGCCCGTTTTACGGCATAGTTACCAACTTTCCGACCCACGGTCAGTCCCACGCTGCAGTCGCTCCGGTAGTGGATCGCGCCATAGAGCCTGGACATCGACGCCTCATAGGCCATGGCGCTGAAACGATCTGCCTCCTCAGGTATGAGGTATCCCAGCACTTCAGCTGCTGCGCCGCTGAACGTACTGTGACCGGAGATGTAAGACGGGAAGTTCGGCAATCCGGTGAGCGTCTTGATCGACGGGTCCATCTGCGAGGGTCTGGGATTGTAGTAATGAAACTTGGCATCCCAGCAGGCGATCGATGCATCTATCAGTGCCATGTTCAGCAGTGCGAATGCCCGGGCCCAGCGGACTTCGCTCCAGTTCTGTGTCACAAAGGTTTCAGCAGCGATGGCATTCCAGTGACCGGGCGGGGTGTAAGTGCCTACACCGTCGGCCCAGAAGTGCACAATGCGCATCCGTTCGCGGGTAGGATTTTCGCTGTAGTATTTCACTTCGGCGAGCTCCTTCTTAAAGGCTTCCGACCGGGTAGATGGCGGGGCTGGAGGGCGGATCGTGCCCACCAGGGTGGCAGAATCAAAGAGGAAGGGTCTTACCCGTCCGAAAAAAGGCAGCATCGGCGGGCGTTTCGGGGATTCCTGACTGATCCATGGGATTTCGTTGATGGCGATGCAATTCTCTTCAAAGACCTTCCACAGGTTCACCCCGTTGACGATGGCCACGGCACCACCGGCCTGATCGCCGCGTGCCCGCTGGATGAAGGACTGTGCGACTTTGTTTCCCAGGCTTTCCCCCGCTTCGATGTCAGAGGCGGTTTCGATGCCCGACAGGAGCCGGGCTTTTCGATGCTGTGCCATCTTTTCATCGATGTATGCGACCTCGCCCGGGAACAGCAACTTCAGCATCGCTCCACTCACGGCCAGGACAACGGCATCCGCTGACGGATAGGCTTTCTGACTCGGGTTCGGGAGGATCCTGACGATCCGGTTGTCCAGTTCGAAGGCCAGCGGCCGGTTCACCTTGTCCTTCCAGTACGTGGCGATGACCAGCGCATCATATTGGGCGGCACTGACGTATGCGTAGGCACGTGCGGCGTAGGGCGGGTTCGCAAATGGAAAGTATGGATAGGCGAGCGGATTGGCAGCACTCGGGATCGGATAGGTTCCGTCGGCGTTCTGCATCGGTGGCAGATTGTATTTGGCGACGAGCTCCCGCAGGATCTCGTTCCATCGCAGGACCGCCCCCGCGCCCCAGTAATCCAGGTTTTGCTGATCCGAGGAGGAGATCTGTTTCTGCAGGTTTACGATCTGATCGAGCTGGGCCTTGAAAGCGGCATCTTGCACGGCGGGCGGATTCGCCGGGGCGAAGTCGGCCGCATTCAGGGGCAGGATGGTTTTCCAGGTGCCGGCATTGGCATCCGGCTTCACCGGGTTGAGGAGCGGAAACTTGAGATTGGTCTCTGTAATATCCTTGCTGCAGGAGGCAGCGAAGACGCATATAATGGTGATGAATCTTTTCATGATGCGCGTGTTGAACTTAAGATCTTTTTGTAAAATTCAGGATGTAGAACACCCCGAATTGGGCACTGGCGGCTTTGCCCATATTGCGTCCGGAAACTGTCTGGAAGACGCCGCCGTTCAGCGACAGTCCCTTCCATTTTTTCGGCTCGTACTTCCCTGCCAGCCCGATGCGCGTCTGGATCATCCGGTTCGAGGGGAAGGGCATATTGTTCTTGGTGATGTCGAACCCTCCAAGGGTTAGCCACTGGTCTGCCACCACTTCTGCGATCAACTCCGGGTCCCGGTAGCCCATTCGGAAGTTCGTGTACAGCACATCGGGCATGGCCACCCAGGGACTGTACACCATCCGGTCTGTGAAGTAGGCCTGCCGGTCGAGCTTGATATTACTGCGCCGGATATAACTGGTACTCGCGGTCGTGAAGAACCATCGGAAGGTCTGGTCGGCCATGACCCGCAGGGTGAGGTTGGAGCAGCCCAGTCCGACCGACAAGGGCAGGTGATCTTTGACGTAGTCCCGGGTGGGCGTGCTGACGCCGGCCATACCAAAGAGCGAGAAACTTCTCTTCTCCGTCTTCTTGCGCAGGAATCGGTATTTGGCGACGAGACCGAAGTCCTGCAGTCCCCGCTGTCCGATCAGCTGGCCGGCCGTGGCGCGGGTCTGAATGTACGGTAAGCTGTAGATGATGTTCAGGTTCTTTGTCAGGCCATAGCTACCCATCGCGGCCACCGCGGTGGTGCGGACGGTTCCTATGTTTTCATTGGTGCGCAGGAACGTCCCTTCCCAGTAGCGGTTCCATTGTCCGGTCTGTAGGGAAACACCGGCACAGAGCAGTTTTTTTCCCATCATGATCGCGTCTACGTCGCTCTGGGCGTTGACGGCGATGGGTGCGAGCAACAGCACGCATGACCTCCACAGAGGTCTGATCCATATATTTTTCATGTATGAAGCCTTTGAATGATTGAATATGCCGGACACGCGGGTGCGTCCGGTTCATGTTATTCAATCAGGCTTCCGGGGGATTGGGGTCTGAATCGGGATGGCCATCCAGCAGGACGGCTGTGAGGTCTGAGGAATGGGGTCGATGCAGGTCGGGCATCAGTGCGAGGGCTGAGGAAATGGCCTCGACCGTGGATTCGATATTCAGCTTCTTGAAGAGCGAGATATTTACCGGGATGGATCCTGAATGATCCGAGGGTTCCGTATCAACGGAGCGGGCCATCCAGGCGTTGCGGGTTTCCTGCAGTTCCGTACTGCGGATGTTGGGCAGGCATCGGTAGACCATCTGGCCTTTTTCGTATTTGCGTTCTACAAATTCGTAGACGACACCGTTTACGGTCACCGTACCGCTGATCTTTTCAAACTCATTCCAGTCGGTCGGATAGGGAAGTCCCAGGTCAACACGGATCTCCCTCAATGTCGTTGGGTTATACCGGCCGAGGTCGATATTGGTTCTGGCAACGTCATGTAAATGACGGTTCACGAAAGAAAACACGAGGTCGTATCCCAGCCAATTGAAGGACAGGATGAATAGCAGAGCGCTCGTTATGACCTTACGTGTGATCAATGGTATGCATCATAAAGATTCGAATAATATACGAATTTTTCAAAATATTTCCAAGGGTTACTGCGAGGGCAGGAAGGAAAGGCAGGGATCCAGTGAGGATAGTTCATTGTTTTGTGGGCTCGATGTTATCTTCGAACATCTTTTAATACTGATTGCATGAAGCAGCTTTTGGCGAACATCGCGCTGGTGGTACCGGATTATGACGAAGCCATTCAATACTATACGCAGGTGTTGGGTTTCGAGCTCCTGGAGGATACGGTGCTGAGTCCGGAGAAGCGCTGGGTGCGGGTGCGTCCGCGGGGTACGGAGAACGGTTGTGCGTTGTTGCTGGCCCGGGCGTCAAACCCCGCGCAGCAGGCGGCGATCGGTAATCAGACGGGTGGTCGGGTCTTTCTGTTCCTGCACACGGATGATTTCGACCGGGATTATACTGCCTATCTCTCCAGGGGTGTGACCTTTGTGAATGGTCCGCGGGATGAGGAGTACGGGCGCGTGGCGGTATTTGCGGATCGTTACGGGAACTTGTGGGATCTAATCGGTCCATCCATCTCAAACATCTGACTGTCATGCGTATGCATCTCCCTTTCCTGATCCTTGCGTTTTCGGTGCTGGCTTGTCGCAAGCCGGTTTCATCAAAGGATACCACCGGCGTATGGTTGAGTGGCGCTGATCTCTCTTATGTAAATGAAGTGGAAGATGCAGGTGCTGTGTACCGGAAAGATGGCCGAACCGTGGATCCTTACCGGCTTTTCTCCGAAAATGGTTGTCGGCTGGTAAGGCTGCGGCTCTGGCATTCGCCGACGATAAATGTGTACAGCGGACTGGAGGATGTGCGTCGCAGCATCCGCAGGGCAAAAGAAGCTGGGATGCAGGTATTACTGGATTTTCATTATTCCGATTTCTGGGCGGACCCCGGTCGGCAGGATATACCCGCTGCCTGGAAGGATGTATCCGACCGGATCGTACTTGGAGATAGTTTGTATCAGTACACGTATCGGGTGCTGATGTCCTTGCACAGCGATGGCTTGCTTCCGGAGATGGTGCAGACGGGCAATGAGATCAATGGAGAGATCTTGCAGCCAGCGGGCCGCATGCCTGGTATCACAGACTGGTCGAGGAAGGCGTATCTGTTGAAGCGGGCATTGAGTGCGGTGAAGGATGCATCTGTCGCGGCGGGAAAGCCTATTTCCACTATGCTTCATATAGCGCAGCCGGAGCATGCCATGCCCTGGCTTAAGTCTGCTGCGGCTGAAGGCCTTACCTCGTTTGATCTCGTCGGATTGTCCTATTACCCTCTGTGGTCGAAAGTGACGATGGATAGTTTGTCCGCCCGGCTGCGCGCTATCCTGGAAACGCATGGCAAACCGGTGATCATTGTGGAGACCGCCTATCCGCATACACTTTCGAATGCTGATGCAGCCGGTAACATCCTGGGAGATGCAGCGCTGCTGCCCGGAATGCCTGCTACTCCTCAGGGGCAGCTGGAATATCTCCGCAGGCTCACTACCGCTGTACGTTCCGGTGGCGGAAAGGGTATTGTGTACTGGGAGCCTGCCTGGGTGAGTTCTACTGCCAAAACGGCCTGGGGAACGGGGTCGCACTGGGACAATGCCACTTTTTTTGACGCATCCAGGGGGAACGAAGTGTTGCCTTCGATCGGATATTTTCGGTTATACTAAACCGTTAGTAGCTACATCCGGTTCCAGGAATTATTTTCGGTTATACATTACCGTTATGTTCTCCGGCAAGCAGTTCATTAGGGCAGCAGCTCAATATCAAGATAACCGCCGCGCGCGTTTGCCTCGCAGACGATCTGGGGGATGCCGTTGACGATGTCCACTGAGGGTTTGTGGATATGTCCGGCGAGGATGCCGATGAGGTGTTCCGACCGGAAGACGGCGCGATGGAAGTCCATCGTTGTGCGGGTATGACCCTCGCTGCGCCAGGGCTGACGGCGTTCCAGTTGCCAGCTTCGGTCGTTCTTCGCCGACCATTTCGGGTGGCCACAGCCAAAGCCCAGCGATCTTCCGGGAACATAGAGCGGGATGTGTACCAGCAGCAACATAGGTCGTCCCTTGCGTTCCCGCTCCCGGAAGAAGGCCAGCTGTTCGGGATGGATCTCGTAGGTGGAATTATCAATGATTAGCAGGTCCACATCTCCCATGGGCTGCAAGTGGAAGAGCGGATTAGCGCCGGCATAGAGCGGTTTGAGGCGTTCGGCAGACCAGGTTCGGCGCAGGTCGGCCGAGGAACCGGGCATGCCTTCGTAGTGCCAGTCGTGATTGCCCGCGGTGTATACGTGGGGCTTGCCGGCGTTGGACAGTTGCCCCATCACCCATTCCACCCCGGCTTCAGCGGGGAAGCTGAGGATATCTCCGACCAGTGCCACGTGCGACTGCTTCTTTTCGGTCATCCGCGCCATCGATGCCGTGAAACATACTTCCGGATCTGTATCTTCCCCGGTTTCGAAGTGTTTGGTCCGGTTGTAGGCCTTCGCCATCCGTCCGCTGAATTCGGCGTATTTTTTTCCGCGTTCATCATCCCGAAAGAGATGGGTATCCGCCAGCATCAGGAATGCCTGTCGGGATCTGATCTTCGGATGACGGAATCGCAGCGAGGTGCCGTCGATGGAGAAGTTGCCGCGGTCCGGCAGATCCAGGCCGGGTGTGCCTGCAAAGGCCAGGTTTGCGGACAGGAGGCTGCCGCCGGTCAGGATGGCCGTGTTGCGCAGGAAGGATCTTCTGTCGGTATGCATGCGTGATCTGTCGGATGATTCAGGGATCGATGACTTCCAGGATCGAGTGGATCTCCACTTTCGGAAGGGTCACGGTGGTGATGCCGTTGGCATATCGTAGCGGTAAATCTTTTCCTTCCGGCTGCAGTCTTACCCGGGCGGGTTTCCCTTTGATATGAACACGGATATCCGTCAGCGGCGGAACCTGATCGTACCCGATGGCTGCGCGGTTGGTATGTTCTCCGGCGATGTTGATCAGGTTGATGAGGGTGCGTCCTTTGAGTTCGTTGAGGGCGACATGCACGAGGTGCGAGCCTTTCACTTCCACCTTCCGTTCCGGTTGCAGGGCCTCAACAGCAGATGCGATGAAGTCGCGCAGTGCCGGGCTTTTGTAATCTGCATAGGCGCTGCCCGCATCGAAATAGACGGCGGCAATGCGCCCCTTTCCGAGGTTGCGGACCGATGCGGCCACTTCATCCAGCCGGTCGGCATAGTCGTTGCTGCGATAGAAATGTGATAGGGCTTTTGCGTCTGGTGTGAGATTGGCGTTGAGTCGGGGGGAGCGGATGCCGCCCAAGCGACCGGCAGCGGAGATGAACGCGATGTCTTCTTCTTTTTTCTCGGAAGAGGCAATACCAAGTTCGGAAGCGAATATCTTGGCGGTTTCCGCACCGATGACGAGGAGTCTGCCGCCATTCTTTACATAGTTGCGAAGCTCGTTGACCATCGCCGGTTCGAGTTCCTGGCATTCGGGTACGACGATCATCGGATATCGTTGCATCCGGCCTGTGAGGTGATGTTCCATCAGCAGCTCCACGGGCAGCTGGTTGTCGAGCAGCGTGTACAGCGTGGCCGGCAGTTTGGCCGGTGGCCCGGCGAAGGGGGAAGATGACTGTTTGCGATAGCTGCGGGTTGGAAACAACAGCGCCACCTGTGGGATGGCGTTGGCTTTATGGGTGAAGGGCTGTCTGGCGCGCGCGAAATCACCGAGTTCCTTGAGGATGTCCGACAGCCAGGGTTTGAGGGAGAGGTCGCGGTTTTGCGTGTAATAGAACTGGATGCCTCCGCCCATGGCGATCACTTCAGCTGCTTCCTGTTTGAGTTGGATCGTAGATTTGTTGCTCATGGGCATCTTGGCTCCGTTCCAGGAGAATCCCCAGGACATCAGATCCCAGGGTTTTCCCTGCGGAGCCAGTGCCCGGGCTTCGAAGGCGGAGCGATACACGCCGTCCTGCGGGGTGACATCCCCGGAGAGATAATCGACGTTGTTGAGCACGGGCTCGGGCATATGCGAGGAGTACGACCAATTACTCGTGATCTGGAATTTCGGGTCATAGGCATGGATGGCATCGATGTATCTTCCCATGTATTTCCGGAACAATTCGCGGGTGAATTCGAGGTACTCGGCGTAGTGCGGGTCTTCGCGTTTGCGGGGGACATCCATGTAGCCGGTCTGCTGTTTCCAGGCGCGGATGGCTGCCTCGCTGTAATCGGTCTCCACGGCCCAGCAGTCACCATCGATCCAGGCGCCATCGACCTTGTAATCTCCCGCCAACTCCTTCAGCTGCGGGATCACGATGCTGTCGAGGTAGGGGCTGAAAAACGATATCTTCTGGGTGTTCTTCTCCCCGTTGGCCCTGACCATCGCCCATTCCGGGCGGGCAGTGGCCACTTTACCATCCCATACGCCGGAATAATGCATGTAAAGCCCCACGCGGTGCCGTTCGGTTACGTCCCGGAAGATGCGTAAGGGATCTTTGTCAAATCCTTTCACGTGGTAGCCGGCCTTTGTGGGATAGCTGGTGATGCCGGGATGTCCCTTGCAGTCGATCTGGATGAAGTCGGGACGCACCTTTCGGAGGAAAGTGTCGACCATCTCCCGGGTCAGCGTTCGCCCGGCATCGGTGATGTCTTCTGTCGCGTGCAGGTCGAAATGCACGCCGAAGAAACTCTCTGACCTGCGCAGTTTGGCTGGTGCCTGCGCAAGTGATGACAGATCGGAAAGGACGAGCATGGCGAGTGCCAGCCAGGAAAGTCTGAGCATGAGCAAGGGGTTTTGCGTTGTGGTTGGTAGAAACGGCTTGTCCGTTGCGGCTTTGAATAAATATACGCAAACAATGGTTGCGTCGCGGCGTTGGCGGAAGAACCTGATGTTGACAGCACCATCTATTTGTTCCGGGGGCGCCATGCGACGGTTCAGGACAGCCCGCTGTGTGTGCATGTCGAAAAAATCAATATTTTGGAGATGTGATACGACAAAAAATCATCCTGATGGCCAGTCTGTTGCCGTTGGCATCAATAGCCCAGCCTGCCCCTTCGACGGTGAAGCAGGACTCCCTTTGTGTGGGTGCCTATTTCACAGAGGCGCAGGGTGCTGACTTTTTGTCTGCACATCATCCTTCGGATGTGCAGGCCTGGGGTCGCCGGGCGGATACGATCCGTCGCCGTTTGTTGTCGGCAGGTCGCCTGTCGAATCTACCGGCCCGACCTGCCTCGGCTCCGGTCATTCATTCCCGCCGGGAGATGGACGGCTACACCGTGGAGAATGTGTTTTTCGAGAGCGTATCAGGATATTATGTCACCGGCAACCTCTATCGTCCGTTGGGGCGGAAGGGTCCATTCCCGGGTGTTCTGGCGCCGCACGGTCACGATGCGCAGAGCGAGGGTCGTTTCCGGGAGCCGGTGCAGAAGCGCAGTGCCACGCTGGCCCGCATGGGAGCCGTTGTCTTCGCGTGGGACATGATCGGATATGGAGATGCCAGACAGTCTGGGCACAAGCTTCCGGAGGCGTTCAGGCTGCAATCGATCAATAGTACCCGTGCCCTGGATTTTCTGTTGTCCCTGACGGATGTCGACAGCACACGCATCGCGGTCACGGGCGAGTCGGGTGGTGGCACGCAGAGTTTCATGCTCGCGGCGTTGGATCCGCGTGTTCGGGTATCCGTGCCCGTCGTCATGGTCTCCGCGCATTTTTTTGGTGGCTGTGTCTGTGAGAGCGGCATGCCCGTACACAGGGGGCCGGGGTATCAGACGGTCAATGCCGAGATCGCTGCGCTGACGGCTCCGCGTCCGATGATGCTGGTGTCCTGCGGTGGCGATTGGAC